>NZ_QKTE01000003.1:0-278398 GCF_003234735.1 Curtobacterium sp. MCLR17_040
CGGAGATGTGTATAAGAGACAGGGGGCGTGGGAGAAGTACCACGAGGTGGGGCCGACGCGGTTCTGAGGTGCGTGGGCTGCCGGGGCTGCGGCGGCTGCCGCTACGCCCAGCCGAGCTCGTGCAGCCGCTCGTCGTCGATGCCGTAGAAGTGGCCGATCTCGTGCACGAGGGTGGTGTGCACCTCGTCCTTGAGCTCCTCGACGGTGTCGCACTCGGCCAGGTGCTGCTTGCGGAACACCACGATGCGGTCGGGCAGCTCGCCGAAGCCGTACTGTCCGCGCTCGGTGGCTGCGATGCCGTCGTACACGCCGAAGAGCTCTTCGCCGTTCTCCGGTTCGTCCTCGACGACGAACACCACGTTGTCGAGCCCGTCGACCATCTCGTCGGGGAGCAGGTCGAGTTCGTCGGTCACGAGTTGCTCGAACGCGTCGGCGGACATCTCCATCACGGGTGGATCGTCCCACACCGCGCTGACCACTCGCGGCGAAGCCGCACGGCGCCGGAGGCGACCAGAAAAACACTGAGGGAGAGCCCCGGTTGCGTCACACGCAACAGGACTCTCCCTCGACTGGGGTGAATAACGGGTCTCGAACCCGCGACCTCCTAGACCACAACCAGGCGCTCTACCAACTGAGCTATATCCACCATGTTCGAACCGGCGGACCGGCGCGACCACTCAATAGTAGTACATGCGGGACGGGGTGCGGACCACCCGTGTCACTACTCGGCCGCGGGCTGCGCCAGCCGTGACTCCCACTTCGAAACGACGTCGGCCTGGACGGCACGCACGTCGTCCGTGCTCGGGCCGGGCTCGGCGACGAAGCCGGCGCGGCGGTAGTACTCGAGCTCGCGGATCGACTCGAGGATGTCCGCGAGGGCCCGGTGTCCGCCGTGCTTCTCCGGCGCGTTGAAGTACACGCGGGGGAACCAGCGGCGGCAGAGCTCCTTGATGCTCGACACGTCGACGCTGCGGTAGTGCAGGTGCCCGTCGACCCGCGGCATGTACTTCGACAGGAACGCACGGTCGGTGCCGATGGTGTTGCCGGCGAGGGGGGCGGAGCCCTCGGCGGGGACGTGCTCGAGGATGTACTCGAGCACCTGGTACTCGGCGTCCGCCAGGCTCACGCCGTTCGGGATCTCGTCGATGAGCCCCGAGGTGACGTGCATGTTCGTCACGAACTCGTTCATGTTGTCGAGCGCCGACTGGTCCGGTTTGATGACGATGTCGAACCCGGGGTGCACGGGCTCGAGGTCGAAGTCGGTGATGACCACGGCCACCTCGACGAGTTCGTCGACCTCGAGGTCGAGGCCGGTCATCTCGCAGTCGATCCAGACGAGGCGGTCATTCGCGGTTGCCATGTCCTCGATCCTATTCCCGACCCGCGTGCGTCCCGTACGTGCCGCTGCGCCCGCCCACGCGTGCCCGCCCGTTCCGTGCGTCGGATGCGCGAGCGGGCGAAATGCCGCGGTCGCCCTGCAGACGCACCCGGACATTCCGCCCGCTCGTCCGGGACGCGAGCCGCATGCGGTGCAGGCGGCCGCCTGGAGGGCCGGGGCGACCCCGGCAGGCCGACCCGCGCCTCCCGGCGGTCGCCCTCCACCCCGCCTGCCGCGCCGATCCCGCCCGCTCCCGCCTCCTCACCACGAGCGGGCGAAATGCCGCGGTCGCCCGGCGGACGCACCCGGGCATTTCGCCCGCTCGCCGACTGCGGCCGCGCTGCGGTCGCGGCTCCGCCCCGCCCGCGTCCAGCCGAGCGGGCGAAATGCCGCGGTCGCCCTGCGGACGGACCCGGATGTTTCGCCCGCTCGTCCGGGACGCGAGCCGCGGGCACCGCAGGCGGCTCCCTGGAGGCCCGTGGCGACCCCGGCAGGCCGCCCCGCGCCTCCCGGCAGTCGCTCTCCACCCCGCCTGCCGCACGGTTCTGGCCAGCCCCGCACGAGCGGGCGAAATGCCGGACTCGCTCTGCGGTCGAAGCCGGGCATTTCGCCCGCTCGCGGGTGGAGCGTGGAACGAGGGGCGAGCGAGCCCCCGCGCGGACGCACGAACGGGCGAAATGCCGGGGTGCCCACGGGGGACACTCCGGCATTTCGCCCGTTCGTGGAGAAGTGGGGAAAAGGGGGGGAAGGGGGAAGGCCCCCACCGCGCCCCTCGGCGGCTAGGCCATGTCGCCGGCGGTGATGGCCTCGGCCTCGACGCGCTCCGGCTCGGGACCGTCGTCGACGCGGCGGAGGACCCTGGTGGTGCAGAGGATCACGACGAAGGCGACCGCGACGGATGCACCCGCGAACACGTACGCGGCCGAGGGGGAGTACGCGTCGGCGAGCAGGGTCGCGACGGGCGGGGCGATGGCGCCGCCGATGAAGCGGACGGCGGAGTAGGCGCTCGAGGCGACGGAGCGGGGGAGGTCGGTGGCCTCCATGACGCACTCGGTGAGCACGGTGTTCAGGACACCGAGCACGAGGCCACCGATGACGACGCAGATGATCAGGCCGACCTGGGAGCGGACGACGAGGGCCGCGGCGAACAGGTCGAGCGCGAGCAAGGGCAGCGCGATCTTCAACACCGTCGTCCTCCGCATCCGGGCGGTGAGCATCGGGGCGACCCACACCGACGTGATCGCGAGACCGACACCCCAGCCGAAGAACGTGAACCCGATGCCGAGGGCGCCGAAGCCGAGTGGGAACGGCGTGTACGCCAGCAGGACGAAGGAGCCGATGTTGTAGAACAGCGCGGTCGCGGCGAGGGCGGCGAGTGCCGGACGGGTCAGGGCGCGGAAGGGAGCGGAGAGCTTCGTCGGCGTGGGCTTCTCGAGGCTGCCGGTCTTCAGCAGGGCGACGATGGCGATGAACGCGACGGCCATCAGGGTCGTGACGCCGAAGAACGGGCCGCGCCAGCTCACCGAGCCGAGCAGACCTCCGACCAGGGGACCGACGGCGATGCCGAGGCCGAGTGCTGCCTCGTACAGGATGATCGCCGAGGCGGTGCCGCCGGACGCTGCCCCGACGATGGTCGCGAGCGCGGTGGAGATGAAGAGCGCGTTGCCGAGGCCCCAGCCGGCACGGAAGTCGATGATGCTCCACACGCTGTTCGACGTCGCCGCGAGCACCGAGAAGAGCACGATCAGGGCGAGTCCGATGAGCAGGGTGCGCTTCGCACCGATGCGGCTGGAGACCCAGCTGGTGAAGAACATCGCGACGCCGGTGACGGCGAGGTAGCTCGTGAAGAGCAGTTCGGTCTGCGCGGGGGTCGCCTTGAGGGACGCCGCGATCGCCGGGAGGATCGGGTCGACGAGCCCGATGCCCATGAACGCGACGACGCAGGCGAAGGCGATCGCCCAGACCGCGGACGACTGCTTGAGGATGGAGCCGGACTGGCCGGCGGGTGCGTGGGCGTTCACGCGGGGATCTCCGTTCCGTTGGGGGTTGTCCGGGTGCGCTGGGCGATCAGGTTCGCCGCGTGGTGCAGGACGTCCCAGTCGTCGTCGGTCAGGTCGGCGAACAACGGACCGACCGTGCTGGTGAGGGTGGAGCGCCAGGAAGCGAGTCGTTCGCGTCCGGCCTCGGTGAGTTCGATGAGCTGCCCGCGGGAGTCGTCCGGGTCGACGCTGCGGCTGACCAGGCCGTCGGCGAGCATGCCGGCGACGAGTCGGGTCATCGTGGGCTGCGCCACACGGGAGGCGGCGGCCAGTTCTCCGAGTCGCAGGGGTTCGTCGGTCTCGAGGATGCCGAGCGTGCGCCAGACCGCGGTGGACGTGGTGTTGCCCGTCGACTGGACGGCGCTGCGGATCAGGCGGTTGACGGAGACGAGGAGGGTCTCGATCGTCTGCTCACGCGGTGTTTCCATAGCTGAACTATATAGCCGTGCTATGCATAGCGCAACGACGGGCTGGACAGACTGCACCAGCCGCCGCCTGGTAGAAGGGAGGCATGAGCGACATCACCATCCACGAAGGCGACGAGTACACCGCGATCTTCCACGGCGGCCCCTTCGACGGCACGACCGACACCCGCACCGCCACGAGCGACGCGCTGGACGACGAGGTCACGGTGTTCGCCGACGTCGAGGGCCTGCAGACGGCCTTCACCTACCGCGCCACCAAGTCCCGCCAGGTCCTCGACCAGATCTCGGTCGAGTTCACCTACGAGCCCGGCGAGTCCGACCCGGTCGACGACTTGCAGGACCGCGGCGACCGCAGCGGCGAGTTCGACCGGGAGTAGAACCCCCACCCGCCGCGTTGCAGGACCACATGCAGCTCGACCTCTGGACGTCCGCCTTCTGTGCGCCGTGCGCCGCCGCCCGCCGGGTGTCGGCCGAGGCCTCGGCGCTCGTCCCCGGGCTCACCGTGACCGAACGCGACGTGGCGGCACACCCCGACGACGCGGAAGACCTCGGTATCCGGTCCACGCCCACGATCATCGTGCGGCAGGACGACGGCACCGAGGTCTTCCGTTCACCCGGCGTCCCGACCCGTGACCAACTCCTGCTCGCGGTGGCCAAGGCGCTCTGAACGAGCCGCCGCCGCGGCCGGGGCAGCCGCCGCCGCAGCCGTCCCAGCGGCGGTCCCCGGCGCGGGCACAGCGGCCCGCGCCCCCGCACGCTGCGACGTCGGCGCCGCCACCACCACGGGCTCCGGCGGATCGACCAGCGCCCGCACGCGTCGTGCCAGACGCTTCGCGCCCCGGATCGGCGCCCCGATGCCCAGTGCCACCAGCCCGAGCGGGCTGCGATCGGCCCCACCGAGGGCGTTCTTCCGCTCCCACGCGCGTCGCAGCACCCCACCACGACTCCGCCGTGCCGGTGCTCGGTCCACCAACGTGCCGGCGTCCCGTCGGGCCATGAGCTCCACGAGCCGGTGCTGCCAGTCGTCCTCCGCGGCCGGGTGGAAGTAGTTGTCCCGCATCCACTCCGGCCGGACGACACCGAACCGTCCGTCGACCAGGTCGACGGCGTCACCCTCGAGGCCGCTCCCCACGAACACCTCGTTGATCAGGTGCCGCCCGATCCCGAAGTCGGTCAGCGTGAGCGCGGGCACGCCTCGCGCCGCCGCCTCGAGCACCGCGGTCGAGCTGATCGTCACGAGCGCCACCGCCCGGTCGAGGTGCTCGGCCATCGGGCCGCTCTCCACCACGAGGTTGGTCGGCGCGTCCGCGGGCACCAGGTCCGGGTAGGGGTGCTCCTCGCGGTGCGTCTGGTGCTCACCGGCCGCAGCGCGCGTCTTGATGACGACGCGCCACTCCGGGTGCGCCCGCGCCGTTTCGACGAGCCACCGCACGACGAGTGCCCGGTCGGCCCGCTCGAACGGCACACTCGGCTGCGCAGCGAAGACGACGGAGTCGCGGCCCGTCGAGCCCGCACCATCGCTTGCGCCGGCACCGCCGGTCGCGCCGGCACCCCGCGCGAAGGGCAGCGTGGCGAGCGCGAAGTGCGGCTCGACGCCGCCCTCGCGCGCCATCTCCTCGTACGCGCGGACCTCACGATGGCTGTGCAGCACGAACAGGTCGGCCCGGGCACGAAAGAAGATGCCCTTCCACTTGGACGGGAACGAGATCCCCGGCAGCCCCGACACCAGCACCGGCCGGTCCGGGATCCGCCGGTGCACCTCGTCGATCACGAGCTCGGCCACCGGTCCGATCAACGACACCAGGACGGCGTCCGGCGGGTCCTGTCGGAGCTCCTCGACGACGGCGTCGACGTCCTTCGGCGCGGGCGGTTCGCGGTGCAGGTGGGCGAGGCGCCGGTCCAGCCCGCGGAACGCCGACCGCAGCTGCTTCGTGCTCGCCGACCGCGGGGTCGCCACGGTGCGCAGCTCCAGGTCCCAGTCCGCCGGGGCGCTCGCCAGCAGGTGGGCGCCCCACTTCGCGAACGAGTCGGTGTCGACCAGGCCGACCACGCGTCGGACGCGTGGTGACGCGGCGGACGGGAGGCGCGCCTCCCGTCCGCCCGTCGACCCACCGCCGTCAGCCGGCGCGTCCAGGGCGCTGGTCCCGTCGACCGGGCCGGTCACGCGCCGACGCGACGCAGCTTCGCGAGCGGTGCCTGCTCGCCGGCGGTCGGATGGGGACTGCATCCGCTCACGCGCCGACGCGACGCAGCTTCGCGAGCGGTGCCTGCTCGCCGGGGAAGATCCTCTTGACGCCGTCGCCGAGGGCGGTCTCGATGATGCGGATGTCACGGGCGAGCGTCTTCAGGCCGTGCGGCTCGAGCGATGCAGCGTGGTCGGAGCCCCACATCGTGCGGTCGAGCGTGATGTGGCGCTCGACGGCCGTGGCACCGAGGGCGACCGCGGCGATGGAGATCTGCAGGCCGGGCTCGTGGCCGGAGTAGCCGACGGGGACGCCCGCGTAGCGGTGGGCGAGGGTGTCGATCATGCGGAGGTTCGCCTCCTCGGCCGGCAGCGGGTAGGTCGACGTCGCGTGCATGAGGACGAGGCGGTCGGTGCCGAGGGCCTCGACGGCGGCGTCGATCTGCTCGAGCGTGGACATGCCGGTCGACAGGATGACGGGCTTGCCGGTCGCGGCGACGGCGGCGAGCATGCCGAGGTCGGTGACGGACGCCGAGGCGATCTTGTAGGCGACGACGTTGAGGTCCTCGAGGAAGTCGACCGACGGCTCGTCCCACGGCGACGCGAACCAGTCGAGCCCGCGGAGGGTCGCGTGGTCACCGATCTCGATGTACTGGTCGCGGTCGAACTCGACCCGGTAGCGGTACTCCAGGTAGGTCATGTCGCCCCACGGGGTGCTGCGCGGGGTGTTCTTCATGTGCTCCGGCGTGGAGATCGCGGGAGTGCGCTTCTGGAACTTCACGGCCTGCAGGCCCGCGTCGGCAGCGACGTCGATGAGCTGCTTCGCGATGTCGACGTCGCCGTTGTGGTTGAGGCCGATCTCGCCGATGAGGTACGCGGGGTGGCCCGCGCCGATCGTGGACGTACCGATGGTGACGGTCATGGTGCTCCGTTCGGTGCGGGGGTGGCCCGCGTCGGGGATGGGTCTCGGGTCGTGGTGGGTGCTGGGGCCGGGTCGCCGACGCGTGCGTCGGTCAGCGCGCCGGGCGCGCCCGGCGCTTCGGCGAGGGCTTCGGCGAGGGCCAGGTCGGCCTCGTCGTCGATGTCGATCGCGCCCGCACCGTCGACGACGGCCAGCTCGACGCGGCCGTGGAACCGGTGCCGGTTCTCGAGGAACCCCGCCGTCCGCATCACGTAGAAGGCGCCGGTCTCGCGGTACTCGGGCTCCCGGTCCTGCCGGCGGGGCCTGGTCGCAGCGTCGTGGTTCACCGCGACCGCGGTGCCGTCCGGGGCGGTCCGCCACAGGAACGCGTGCGACGGCGTGGCGGCGAACACTGCGTCGGCGTGCCCGTCGATCACGCGCGCGACGGCGGCGTCGAGGTCGGCCGGGTCGATGAACGGCGAGGTCGCCTGCAGGAACACGAGGACCTCGGGCAGCGGCGTGCTGATCGCGTCGAGGACGTGCAGCAGGGCGGACTCCGAGGACGCCTCGTCACCGGCGAGCTCGGCCGGACGGCGGACCACGGCGGCACCGGCCGCGACGGCCTCGGCAGCGATGGCGTCGCCGTCGGTCGTGACGACCACCTGGTCGATGCGCGTTGCACGTCGTGCCGAGTCGACCGCCCGACGGACCAGCGAACGTCCCGCGACCGTGCGCAGGTTCTTGCCGGGGATCCCCTTCGACCCGGCACGTGCGGGCACGACGGCGAGGACGGAACCGGTGGTGCGCATGCCCCGGACGCTACGAAGCGCGGGTGTCGCGCAGGGGAACGGGGAGCAGACGGTGGCCGACCGTTGGGCGACCGCCGGGTCCTGTCACGGAGACGCGGCGGGGCGCGCATCGAGCGTCCGGTGGCCGCTCGCGGCTACAATCGACGCTGCTCGCCTCCGTAGCTCAGTGGATAGAGCAGGTGGTTTCTACCCACCGTGCCGCGGGTTCGATTCCTGCCGGGGGCGCCGAAGACGAACAGGGCCGCCATCCTCTCCGGATGGCGGCCCTGTTCTCGTCGTGGGGGTGGTTACTCGTCGTCGTCCGCGGCGCGGCGTCGGAGTTCGGCGGCGCTGATCGGCTGCGTGTACGGCGCCTCCGAGGTCTCGTTCGCGTCGGCGGGCTCGGCAGGGGCCTGGTTCAGACGCGTCGGGACGGACGTGGTGTTCGTCGCGCCGGGGGTGTCGACCCGGGGTGCCGATGCGGGCGGGACGTCGTTCGCGGGCGCCCGGTTGACGTGGGCGTCGGCCGCGGTGGGCGTCGCGACGGGGCGGTCGGACGAGGACGGACGGTCGTTCCGCGGAGCGCGGTCGGAGTCACCGAAGGCGCGGGTGGCGCCAGCGTCGCCGGACGCGCGAGTGGCGCTCGCGTCGCCGAAGGCCCGCGTGGCGCTGCCATCGTCCACGACCTCGGTGTCGTCCGTGCCGCGGCCCTGGACGGAGCGGGCGGGCGAGGTCGGGGTGCCGAGCGCCGGACGGACCGGGGGTGCAGCCTCGTCGTCGCCGTAGACGCGGGTGGTGTTCTCACCGAAGGAGCGCGTGGCGTTCTGGTCGGCGCTGCCGCGGTTCGGGTTCGTGGCGGCACCACGGTTCACGGAGAATGACGGGGTCGACCCGCCGGCGGCCCCGGCAGACGCAGCGGGCGCGGCAGCACCGGCTGCGGCTGCGGCAGCGGCAGCGGCAGCGGTCGGCGCCGGAGGAGTCGAGGGTGCGGACGCTGGGCGCTGCGCCGGACGCAAGGAAGTCGTCGTCGGGGTGGGACGCTCGGCGGGAGCAGCCGGCGCCGGGGCCTGTGCCTGTGCCTGTGCCTGCGTGCGCGGGGGCTCGGCCTGGTCGGCGTTCCAGTCCTGCTGGCGCTTGATCAGGTCGGCGTCGGGGTCCGGGGACTCGAACTTCCAGCGCTCGAGGTCGGCCTTGAAGAGCTTGCGCGCACGGCTCGGCCGCGCCTGCCAGTCGAGCAGGCGGTCACGGAACTCGGCGAGGGACTGGTCGGCCTGGAAGCTGAACGTCGACGAGTTCTTCTTGATGTCGGCGATCTCGTGCTGGGCCCAGTTGGCGGCCAGCGGCGCACCCTGCACGGGGAGCAGGCGCAGCCGGATGTCGGCGTCCTCGGCGAGGTGGTCCGCGTACGCACGCTCGTCGTGTCCGAGCGATCCCCACGCCGCTGCCTTGCGCGCAGCCGTCAGGATCGCGGCGACGGCCGCGTTCTTCGATTCCCGCTCCTGGAGCGCCACGACCCGCTTGGTCGCGCTGCGCCCGATGAGCGCCGCGATGACGCCCGCCACGACGATGGCGACGAAGGGGATCACAGCGCCCGAGAGCACCCGCCAACCCGTGTCGGACGAAGTCCAGTCGGTCAGGTCGTTCCACCAGTCCATGCGCGCACCATACCCACGGAACGGTCAGGCGTCGGGGAGGCCGGACGGCGTTCCGTGCATCCCGGCGCAGATGATTCCAATGTGGAACATCATGACCAGCGCAGGGTGTCCACGGCGTCGTCGGCGGACCACACGCTCGGCAGCTCGACGAACCGGCGCTCGGTCGCGACGTACCGGCGGGCACGGTAGGCGGTGTCGCCGGCGACGTCGATGCGGTCGACGTACCCGACGATCTCTCCGTTGGCCCGGGTGACCCGGCTCAGGTCGTCGCGGACGTCCAGGATGCGGTAGTCGCCCCGGGCACGGGCCAGCGGGACGGTGCGGATCCGCAGTGCGGGTTCGGTGATGGTCTGCATCGCTGGCCTCCTGGTCGGTGTGGTGCCGACGCTACGGGGGACCACCGACACGCCGAGGGGCAACGTCCGATCTGGGGAACAGGGTCCCCGCGCACACTGTTGTGGAGGAACGACGGGGCTGCACGGGCAGCCCGGAGAGAGGTTGTGGACATGACCACGTTCGTGCTCGCAGGTGGATGTTTCTGGTGTCTCGACGCCGTGTACCGCACGCTCCAGGGTGTGCAGGACGTGGTGTCGGGCTACGTCGGCGGACGGGTCGAGGACCCCTCGTACGAACTGGTGTGCACCGGGACGACGGGCCACGCCGAGGCGGTCGCGGTGACGTTCGACGAGTCGGTGATCCCGGCTGACGTGATCCTCGACGTCTTCTTCACGCTGCACGACCCCCGGCAGCTGAACCGCCAGGGGGCCGACGTCGGCACGCAGTACCGCTCGGCGATGTTCCCGGCCGACGACACGCAGCGCGAGCTGTTCGAGCGCGCCATCGAGCGGGCGTCGGACATCTGGGACGGCGGCATCGTCACCACCATCGAGCCGCTCTCGACGGTCTACACGGCAGAGGAGTACCACCAGGACTTCTTCGCGAAGAACCCCGGGCAGGGCTACTGCCTCGCAGTCGCGCTGCCCAAGGTGAACAAGGTCCGGAAGGCCTACAGTCAGTACATCCTGGCGTCCTGACCCCGGGGCGGCAGGGCCACGAGGAGGTGGTTCGACATGACGGACAACACGGGAACCTGGGTCGCGATCGGTCCGGCCGGAGCGGTGGGCAGCATCCACCGCGCGGCGGACGGGTTCCAGGTCGAGCTCTACGGGCGACGACGGGCGGGCGGGCCGTACCCGTCCCTCGAGTCCGCGAAGGGCGCGGTCCACGCCGCGCTCGGACCGTTGGCCGCCCGGCCCGAGTTCCGAGCGCACTGACCGGGTCCGGACAGGAGGCCCGGGGGACTCGTCCTCCACAGGTCGCCTGAACGGGTCCACACGCCACAGATCGAGCCCGGGGTCGCTGACACGACCCCGGGCTCCGTGACGATCGACGCATGAACGACATCATCACCGTCTGCGGAATCGTCGCCACCGAGCCCCGGCACCTCGTCACCGAGACCGGCATCGCCATCACGAGTCTCCGACTCGCCTCACCCTCGCGCCGCTGGGACCGGGCCACCGCCGCCTGGGTCAACGGCGCCACCAACTGGTACACCGTCACCGCGTTCCGGTCGCTCGCGTCGAACGTGTACAAGTCCCTGAAGAAGGGCGACCGGATCGTCGTCGCCGGACGGGTCCGCATCCGCACGTGGGAACGCGACGGTCGCGGCGGGACCTCGGTCGAGATCGACGCCGACGGAATCGGCCACGACCTGGCGTGGGGGATCAGCAACTGGCTGCGGGTGCCGCGGCAGGTCGGCGACGGCGCCTCGGGGCAGGGTGGTCTGCGCGGGGTGGACCCCCGCACCGGCGAGGTCCGCGACCCCGTGGGGCACGGCGCCGGTCACGGGGCGGAGCCGGACGGTCCGCACGACCACGCACCGGCGACCGAGCACGGTCCGGACGGTGACGGTGACGTCGACGGGGAGCACGGGGCACCGCCGCTCGGCGACGGCGAGGAGCCCGCGGGGCCGTCCGAGCACGTCCTCGAACAGGACGCCGCCCCCTGGGACCCCGCGCCACCCCTCGACGACCACGCCCACGACGCCGAAGCGTCCTGACCCGCACGCCGACCGGAGTCGGGGTGCGCGTCAGGCCGCCGGGGACGCGTGCGGTTCACCGCGTCGCGTCGGTCACCACTTCTGGGCGATCATCCCGATGCCGGAGACCTGGGCGGTGTCCCAGTTGCCGCCGCGGGGCAGCCCGGTCACGCGGCCGTCGATCGTGAAGCTGGCGCCCTGCACCCGCGGGCTGTTCGTCTGCTTCGCCTTCAGTCCGTGGAACGAGAAACTCGTGTCCCACTTGCCGTTCAGGCCCGTGTTCGACTTGCGGTCACCGACCGTGATGCGGGTGTTCTGCACCGTCGAGTGCACGACGTCACCGTTCAGGCGGGCGTTGGCCTCGGCGTTGAAGAACAGGCGACCGTCGAGGTTGAGCTTGAGGGTGCCGATCGTCTTGTGGTTCACGATCATCGTCGCGACGTCGTTCTTGTACCAGCGCATGCCGATGGGCGTGAGCTTGTTGGTGGCCGGGCCCAGGTAGCCGTAGGTGAACTTGCCGTTCTGCACGCGCTCCCAGATGTAGCGCGGCTTGCCCTTGCTCTGCGGGGAGCCCTTGTCCGACTGGATCCCGAACGCGTAGGCGTTGTTGTGGGCGTCGTGCACGTTGATGTACGACGAGTAGCCGGTGCCCGTGCCGTTGGCGCTGATGCTCGCCGTGTACAGCAGGTAGGGGCTGCCCTTCGGCACGGCACCGGCGGCCGATGCCGGCGACACCGGGGCGATGAGCGCGACGGTGAGTGCGATCGCTCCGACGAAGGGGAGTGCGAGGCGGCGGAGCCGCGACGGGGTCGTGGTCGTGTGCGTGGTCATGGTCCTCGTCCTGTCCGTGGTCCTGATCCTGGTCCTCGTCGTGGTGGGCGACGGGCCCGAGGTAGCGGGGTGAGGCCAAGCTACGTCGTCCGTGTCGCGAACAACAGGCTTGTTCGTACAGGTGCGGGAAGCGGCGATCCGGCGTCGGGCGAGCGGTGCTCCGACGGTGTCACTACACTTGGGGCCGATATGGCTGAGTACATCTACCAGATGGTCCGCGCCCGCAAGGCGGTCGGCGACAAGCTGATCCTCGACGACGTCACGATGTCGTTCCTCCCCGGTGCCAAGATCGGCGTCGTCGGACCGAACGGCGCGGGCAAGTCGACGATCCTGAAGATCATGGCGGGTCTCGACCAGCCGTCCAACGGCGAGGCGAAGCTCACGCCGGGCTTCAGCGTCGGCATCCTCATGCAGGAGCCGGAGCTCGACGAGAGCAAGACCGTGCTCGAGAACGTGCAGGAGGGCGTGGGCGAGATCCACGGCAAGCTCGCACGCTTCAACGAGATCTCGGCGCTCATGGCCGAGCCGGACGCCGACTTCGACGCGCTCCTGGCCGAGATGGGCACCCTGCAGGAGGACATCGACGCCGCCGACGCGTGGGACCTCGACTCCCAGCTCGAGCAGGCCATGGCCGCGCTGCAGTGCCCTCCGGGGGACGAACTCGTCACCCACCTGTCCGGTGGTGAGAAGCGCCGCGTCGCGCTCTGCAAGCTGCTGCTCCAGAAGCCCGACCTGCTCCTCCTCGACGAGCCCACCAACCACCTCGACGCCGAGAGCGTGCTCTGGCTCGAGCAGCACCTGCAGCAGTACCACGGTGCCGTCCTCGCCGTGACCCACGACCGGTACTTCCTGGACCACGTCGCCCAGTGGATCGCCGAGGTCGACCGCGGCCGCCTGTACCCGTACGAGGGCAACTACTCGACCTACCTCGAGAAGAAGCGTGCTCGCCTCGAGGTCCAGGGCAAGAAGGACGCCAAGCTCGCGAAGCGCCTGTCGTCCGAGCTCGACTGGGTCCGGAGCAACACCAAGGGTCGCCAGGCGAAGTCGAAGGCCCGTCTCGCCCGGTACGAGGAGATGGTCACCGAGGCCGAGCGCACCCGCAAGCTCGACTTCGAGGAGATCGTGATCCCGGTCGGCCCGCGTCTGGGTTCGCAGGTCATCGACGCCGAGCACCTGCGCAAGCAGTTCGGTGAGCGCGTCATCATCGGCGACCTGTCGTTCACGCTGCCCCGCAACGGCATCGTCGGCGTCATCGGCCCGAACGGTGTCGGCAAGACCACGCTCTTCAAGACGATCGTCGGCCTCGAGCCCCTCGACGGCGGCACGCTGAAGATCGGCGACACGGTCGACATCTCGTACGTCGACCAGAGCCGTGGTGGCATCGACCCGAACAAGAACCTGTGGGAGGTCGTGTCCGACGGACTCGACTACATCCAGGTCGGCAAGACCGAGATCCCGTCCCGCGCCTACGTGTCGCAGTTCGGCTTCAAGGGCCCGGACCAGCAGAAGCGCGCCGGCATCCTGTCCGGTGGTGAGCGCAACCGTCTGAACCTGGCGCTGACGCTCAAGCAGGGCGGCAACCTGCTGCTCCTCGACGAACCGACCAACGACCTGGACGTCGAGACGCTCGGCAGCCTCGAGAACGCCCTGCTCGAGTACCCCGGTTGCGCCGTGGTCATCACCCACGACCGGTGGTTCCTCGACCGCATCGCCACGCACATCCTGGCGTGGGAGGGCCTCAACGAGGACGGCACGCCGAACTGGTACTGGTTCGAGGGCAACTTCGAGGCCTACGAGGAGAACAAGATCGAGCGCCTCGGTGCCGATGCCGCGAAGCCCGGTCGCGCGACGTACCGCAAGCTCACCCGCGACTGATCCTCGTGGCGAGACTGCACGCTCCCATCCGCATGCGGTGGAGCGACATCGACGCCTACGGTCACGTCAACAACTCCGCGATGCTGCGCCTCCTCGAAGAGGCGCGCATCGTGGGGTTCTGGGGTGCTGACCCCGGTGAGGACCCCGACGGTGACCTGCCCGAGCCGATCATCGACGGTCGGCCGGGTTCCGGCACCATGACGGTGATCGCCGGCCAGCGCCTCGAGTACCTGGCGTCGATCCCGTACCTCCGCCAACCGCTCGACATCCAGATGTGGATCGGGCGGCTCGGGGGCGCGAGCATCGACGTCTCGTACGAGGTCTGGTCGCCGGTGGGGCAGCACCCCGCCGTCCTGTACACCCGGGCGACGACGGCACTCGTGATGGTCGACGCGGCGACGAACCGTCCGCGTCGGCTGACCGACACCGAGCGTGCCGCGTGCGAGCGCTACCTCGAGGCACCGGTGCAGTTCAGCCGGCCGTAGGCACCCGCATCATGCCCTCCTGGGCGACGGTGGCCAGCAGCTGACCGTCGCGGGAGAACATCCGGCCGAACGCGAGTCCCCGTCCGCCCTGTGCGCTCGGGGACTCCTGCGTGTACAGGATCCACTCGTCGGCGCGACCGTCGCGGTGCCACCACATGGCGTGGTCGAGGCTCGCGCTCTTGACCCCCGGGGTGCCCCAGGCGACGCCGTGCCGCCGCATGATCGGCTCGAGGATCGACAGGTCGCTCGCGTACCCGAGCACCGCACGGTGGAGCGCCGGGTCGTCCGGCAGGTCGCCCTGCACGCGGAACCAGACCGCCTGGTGCGGCACGTGCTCGCCCTGCACGTCGACGAACACCGGGCCCTCGACGTGGCGCAGGTCGATGGACCGCGCGGCCCAGGCACGTGCGACCGGGTGGTCGATCGCGGACAGGATCGACGCGGCCGACGGCAGGGACTCCGGGTCCGGGGTGTCCACCGGGTACGGGTCCTGGTGCTCGATGCCGGTGTCTGGCACCTGGAACGACGCGATCATCGAGAAGATCGGGACACCGCGCTGGTACGCCTGCACGCGTCGGGCCGCGAACGAACGACCGTCGTGGATGCGCTCGACCCCGAAGGTGATCGGCACGTCGATGTCGCCGGGCCGCAGGAAGTAGCCGTGCATCGAGTGGACGTCGCGTCCCTCGATCGTGCGCTGCGCGGCGACGATGCACTGCGCCAGCACCTGCCCGCCGAACACCCGTCCGCCGGGGGACCAGTGGCTGGCACCGGTCAGGATCGTCTCGCCCGTGCTCGCGCCGGTGTCCTCGAGTCGCAGGGTCCGCAGGAAGTCGGGTTCGCCGTTCACGCTGTGCAGTCTACGAACGGCCGCCCGACCCCGTCGCAGGTCGTCGCGCTCAGGTGCGGCGGCGTCGACGGCCAGTAGGATCGAGGACGACATGGGCAACTCGTTCACGCTTCCCGACGCCGCCTCACTCGGTGACCTCCGCACGTACCTCGGACGTGCCGCTCGGATCGAGGACGGCTCGGTCCGGCTCATCGCCGACTCCGGCGTCCTGGCCGTCTACACGGCGATCCTCTACCCGCTCGGGTTGCTCGACGAACTGCCGACGGTGCTCGGGCTCCGCACGTTCTCGCTCACCGAGCCGGCGTCGATCGACACCGTGGTCCCGCTGCAGTCGCTCCTCGAGCGCCTCCGCCTGCTGGCCGAGGCGCAGGACGCCGAACACGCCGAGGGTGCCGACCCCACGCGGGCCACCCCGATCGAGGTCGAGCTGCCGCACGAGGTGCACACCGTGACGTGGGCGGCCATCTCCCCGCCCCGCGGTGGCTGGGTCCCGCTGCCGGACGTCTCACCGGAACTCCTCCGCCGCGCCACCCGCGACGGCATCGCCGAGGTCGCCGACGCCGTGCCGTCCAACGCCGGCGAGGCCATCGTCCGACGGATCCGTGCCGAGGTCTGGGGCCGACCGGTTCCCGGCGTCGAGCACCTGCCCGCCGGTGCGGGCTTCGCGGGCGAGAGCCTCGGGTTCCTCGGGCACGACCCGGTCCGGCTGTTCGAGACGGGTCCGTGGAGCCGACTCACGACCTCGCGCGGCCACGTGCTCGTCAAGCGCCGCGCCTGGACCCTGAGCTCCTAGCAAAGACGACGGCAACGACGACCGCGACGCCGCCCGGGCGCCGTGGTTGGCTGGCCGCATGCACGTCTTCCTCACCGGTGCGTCCGGGTACATCGGCTCCTCCGTCCTCCGCTCCCTCGTGGCCCACGGCGACGAGGTCACCGCGCTCGTCCGGTCCGACGAGAAGGCCCAGCACGTCCGTGACGCCGGTGGCCGGGCCCTGGTCGGCGACGTCACCGACACCGACGTCGTCGAACGCCTGCTGCACGAGAGCGAGGGCGTCGTCCACACGGCATCGGCTCCGGACGTCGACCCGGACTTCATCCGCACCGCGATCGGTGCCCTGGCCGGCACACCGAAGCCGTTCGTGCACACCGGCGGCATCTTCACCTTCGGTGACTCGACGGACATCTCCGAGCAGTCGCCGATCGACCCGCCGCCCTTGACCGCCTGGCGCGGACCGAACGAGGCGCTGCTTCGGGCAAGCGACGTGCGGAGCACCATCGTCGCCCCCGGCATCGTGTACGGGCGCGGCGCCGGCATCCCGGCGATGTTCGTCAGCGACGGCGAGCAGCCGGTGCAGCTGGTGGGCGACGGCTCGCAGCGCTGGACGACGGTGCACGTCGACGACCTCGGCGAGCTCTACGTCCTCGCGCTGCACCGCGGCGAGCCCGACGGGTACATCGTCGCCGCGACCGGCGACAACCCGACCGTCCGGCAGATCGCCGAGGCCGGGGCCCACGGTGCACCGGTCGTCGCCGAGAGCGTCGACGCGAGCCGCGAACGGCTCGGGCGGGACTTCGCCGACGCCCTGCTGCTGCACCAGGAGGCGTCCGGCGCACACGCCCGGTCGGCCTTCGGCTGGCGGCCGTCGCGGCCGTCCCTGGTCGAGGACCTCGCCTCCGGCTCGTCCGTGCGCTGACCCGCGCTGCCCGAAGACGCCGGCGTCCCGCGGGCACGAGACGCGGGAACCGACGGACGGGAGGCCCGTGGCGGCGCCGCCACGGGCCTCCCGTTCGCCGCTCGCGACGATCACTGCACGCCGGCGTCAGCGGACGACGCCGCGGGAGCGTCGAGACGCCGCCGGATTCGGCGGCGTCTCGACGACACGACGGCGTGTGCCGCGCGCGTCAGTCGAAGGTGTTCGTCATCGCGTGGGCAGCGCGGTCGAGGTAGCCCCAGAGTTCGGCTTCGTCGAGGGGTGCGAGCTCGAGCGACTCGACCGCCTCGTGCATGTGGTGGAGCCAGCGTTCCCGCGCCTCGGACGTGATGCGGAACGGGTTGTGCCGCATCCGCAGGCGGGGGTGGCCGCGCTGCTCGCTGTAGGTGCCCGGGCCGCCCCAGTACTGCTGCAGGAAGGCGGAGAGGCGCCAGATCGCACCCTCGAGGTCGTCGGCCGGGTACATCGGCCAGATGACCTCGTCCTGCTGCACGCCCTCGTAGAAACGCCGGACGAGCCGGTCGAAGGTCGGGGCGCCGCCGATCCGCTCGTACAGCGACCCGGTGGCCGAGGCGCCGTGCTCCCCGACGCGCAGGGTGATCGGCTGCGCCGGGACGCCGACCGAGCCGGGCATGCCGAGCGAGCCGCGTGCTGCGGGCCCGCCCGTGCCGCTCGGGGGTGTGGGGTCGGTCATCGGGGGTCCTTCCCGCTGTCGGGGTCGTCCGTGCGGATCGGCTGCCCGAGGATGTTGCGCTTGGTCCGCCGGGGCTTGGTGGGTGCCGGCGTCGGCTGGGTGCGGACGGTGCGCAGGCCGTTGATCGAGGTGGCGTTCTCCCAGCCCTCGGGCATGATCATCGCCATCGCCGGCAGGGTGATGCCGAGTTCGTCGACGGCGTGCTTCAGGCGGGTGCGGAGCTCCCGGCCCACGACGTCGAGCTCGGACGCCCGGGTCTTCACGACCAGTCGGAAGACCATGCCGGCGTCGGTGATCGACTGCAGGCCCCAGATCTCCGGCTTCTCGACGATCCGCTGCCGCCAGCGGGACTCCTGGGACATCGTGACGGCCGCCTTGAGCAGGGCGTCCTGCACGGCGTCGATGTCGGTGTCGTAGGGCACGGTGATGTCGACCAGCACGCGCGACCAGCCCTGCGAGAGGTTGCCGACGCGCAGGATCTGGCCGTTCGGCACGAACCACAGGATGCCGTTCACGTCGCGGATCTGCATGACGCGCAGCCCGACGTTCTCGACGACGCCGGTGGCCTGACCGGTGTCGACGACGTCTCCGACGCCGGCCTGGTCCTCGAGGATCATGAAGATGCCGGACAGCAGGTCCTTCACGATGGACTGGGCGCCGACGGCGAGGCCGGCTGCGACGAGGGACGCACCACCGACGATGCCGACCGCGGCGCCCTTCCACACAGCAGTGGCGATGATGACGAGTGCGATCGCGACCACGACGACGGTGGCGAGGTTCTCGAGGACGCTGCCGAGCGTCCGGGTGCGCTGGACGACCCGAGCGGTCTGCACGGGCGACGCGATGAGGGCCTGGGTGTCAGCGGCTCCCTGGCGCTTCTTGACGCCGTTCACGATCCGGTCGACGACCTGCTTGATCATCCGGCGCAGGATCAGCCGGAGGATGATCGCGGCGATGATCGTGATGACGATCGTGATCGGTGCCTGCCAGGTGTCGACGAAGTCCGTGAACGCGTTCGAGACCAGTTTGGACGTGTCTTCGGTCGTTGCAGCCAAGTTCATATCCGGTCGATGCTAAGCGGCGGGGCCTCGGCATCCCTGGAGGAACACCAAGACCCCGCCGGATCAGAGCAGGGGTCAGGCGTCGGCGGCCTGGACCCGGAGTGCGCGCTCGGTGCCCGCGAGGCTCTCGGACACGATGCGGCGCAGCGCCGGCGTCTCC
Source organism: Curtobacterium sp. MCLR17_040 (assembly GCF_003234735.1). Classification (NCBI taxonomy): domain Bacteria; kingdom Bacillati; phylum Actinomycetota; class Actinomycetes; order Micrococcales; family Microbacteriaceae; genus Curtobacterium; species Curtobacterium sp. MCLR17_040. Next base: position 19,075 of record NZ_QKTE01000003.1, read on the forward strand.
GGGTGCTCCTCGAGCCACGCGGCGGCGGCGTCACGGAGCTCGGCCGACGCGAGCGGCGCCGGGTAGAGGCCCGAGACGATGGTGTCCGCCATGTGGTAGCTGCGCTCGGCCCAGATGCGCGTGAGCACCTCGAAGTACTTCGGCACGAGGCCCTCGAGCAGTACCGGGCTGTTCACGTGCTGGAACCCGACCGTGGTCTGGCGCACGATGGCGTTCGGCAGCTCGGACGAGTCGACCAGCGACGAGAACGCCGCCAGCTTGCCCTCGGCCGTGGGGATCGTCGCCCGGGCGCGGGCCGCGGCCTGCTCGCCCGACGCGGTCTTGTCCGCGGCGAGCTCGGCGTCGATCTCGGCGTTGTCCGCAGCACCCGCGAGCACGAGGCCCTCGAGCAGCTCCCAGCGCAGGTCGGTGTCGATCTCGAGGCCCTGCAGGGTGACCGATCCGTCGCGGAGGCCCTGCAGGGTCGCGACGTGCTCGGGCGTGGACGGGACCTGCGCGAAGAACTTCACGAACTGGAACTGCGCGTCCGAGCCGGCCTCAGCCGAGGACGCGAGCTGCCAGAGCGTGTCGCCGACGGTGCGGACCGTGGCCTCGACCGAGCCCGGTGCCACGTAGTTGCGTGCGGTGAGCAGCAGCTGCGAGAGCGTCGTGCGGATGGTCGTCGACTCGGTCTCGGTCGCGATGTTGCCCAGCACGAGGCGGACGTAGTCGCTGGCCGGGGACTCGGCGTCGCGCGTGGCGTCCCACACGGAACCCCAGACGATCGAGCGGGCGAGCGGGTTCGCGATCGACGCGAGGTGCTCGATGGCGGTGCGCCGGGAGTGCTCGTCGAGACGGATCTTGGCGTAGGCCAGGTCGTCGTCGTTCAGCAGCACGAGGTCGCCGCGCTGGACGCCGACGAGCTCGGGCACCTCGGTGCGGGCACCGTCGACGTCGATCTCGACGCGGTGGACCCGCTCGAGCTTGCCGCCGGCGGAGGCCGTGTCGGCACCGAACGGCGCGGACTCGTCGTTCCGGAAGGCGTACACGCCGATCGCCAGACGGTGCGGGCGCAGCGTCGGGTAGTCGGCGGGGGCTTCCTGCAGGACGGTGAACGACGTGATGACGCCGGACTCGTCGGTCTCGATCTCGGGGCGCAGGGTGTTGACGCCCGCGGTCTCGAGCCAGAGCTTCGACCACTCGGTCAGCTCACGGCCGCTCGTCGCCTCGAGCTCGACGAGCAGGTCGCGGAGCTCGGTGTTCGAGTGGTGGTGCTTCTTGAAGTACGCGGAGACACCGGCGAAGAACGCGTCGATGCCGACCCAGGCGACGAGCTGCTTGAGGACCGAGCCACCCTTCGCGTAGGTGATGCCGTCGAAGTTGACCTGGACGTCCTCGAGGTCGTTGATCGTCGCGACGATCGGGTGCGTCGAGGGGAGCTGGTCCTGGCGGTAGGCCCAGGACTTCTCCATCGCCTGGAACGTGGTCCAGGCCTCGGTCCACTCGGTGGCCTCGGCCGTGGCGATCGTGGAGGCCCACTCGGCGAAGGACTCGTTGAGCCACAGGTCGTTCCACCACTTCATGGTGACCAGGTCGCCGAACCACATGTGGGCGAGCTCGTGCAGGATCGTGACGACCCGGCGCTCCTTGATGGCGTCGGTGACCTTCGACCGGAACACGTAGGTCTCGGTGAAGGTGACCGCGCCGGCGTTCTCCATCGCACCGGCGTTGAACTCCGGCACGAACAGCTGGTCGTACTTGTCGAAGGGGTAGGCGACGTCGAACTTCTCCTCGAAGTACGCGAAGCCCTTCTTCGTGATGTCGAACACGTACTCGGGGTCGAGGTACGAGGCGAGCGACTTGCGCGCGAAGACGCCGAGCGGGATCGTCCGGCCGTCGCGGCTGGTCAGCTCGTCGCGCACGACCTCGTACGGGCCGGCGACGAGCGCGGTGATGTAGCTCGAGATGCGCGCGGTGGGCGGGAAGGCCCAGGTCGCGACGTCGCCGTCGACGTGCGGCTCCGGCGTGGGGGAGTTCGAGACGACCTGCCACCGCGACGGCGCCGTCACGGTGAAGGAGAACTCGGCCTTCAGGTCGGGCTGCTCGAACACCGCGAACATGCGGCGGGAGTCCGGGACCTCGAACTGGGAGTACAGGTACACCTCGTCGTCCACCGGGTCGACGAAGCGGTGCAGGCCTTCACCGGTGTTCGTGTACAGCGCGTCGCTGACGACCACGAGCTCGTTCTGCTCCTGCAGGTCGTCGAGCTGGATGCGCACGCCGTCGTTCACCGCGGCGACGTCGAGCGCGGTGCCGTTCAGCGTGATCGAGTGCACGGTCTTCGTGATGGCGTCGATGAAGGTCGATGCGCCGGCGGTGGCGGTGAAGCGCACCCGCGTGGTGCTGCCGAAGCTGTCGGCGCCGCGGGTCAGGTCGAGCTCGACGTCGTACGTCTGCACGGCGACGACGGCCGCGCGCTCCTGGGCTTCGATTCGGGTGAGGTTCTCTCCGGGCACGCAACGCTCCATCTTCGCTGGGGACGCGGACGATCGGTGTCCGCGTACGGGGCCCCGGACGGCGTCGTGCGCCGGCGGGACGATGGGTTCCAGCCTAGCGACGCCGCGTACGCTCGGATCGTGACCGAGACGACTGTGGACAACCCGACCGACCCCACCACCGCGCGCACCGCCGTGGAGTTCTGGTTCGACCCGAACTGCCCGTGGGCCTGGATGACGAGCCGCTGGGTGGGTGAGGTCGCCGAGCACCGCGACCTCGACGTGACCTGGAACGTGATGAGCCTGTTCGTCCTCAACGAGGACCAGGACGTGCCGGAGAGCTACAAGGAGCGCCTGCACGCCGGCCAGGTCTACCCGCGCATCGTCACGGCGGCGAGGCTCCGGCTCGGGCAGGACGTCGTGAAGCCGCTGTACGACGCTCTCGGCGAGCACATCCACCACCGCCAGGAGTCCGACCCGGAGCAGGTCGTCCCCGCCGTGCTCGCGGAGCTCGGCCTCGACGCCGACCTGCTCGAGTACGCCTGGACGGACGAGGTCGACGCCGCCGTGCGCGTCAGCCACCAGGACGGCATCGACCGCGTCGGACAGGACGTCGGCACGCCGGTCATCGCCGTCGAGGGCACCGCGTTCTTCGGACCGGTCATCTCCCCGGCGCCCAAGGGCCAGGAGGCGCTCGACCTGTGGGACGGCGTCGTCGCCGTCGCGAAGTACCCCGGCTTCTTCGAGCTCAAGCGCTCGCGCACCGTCGGCCCGATCTTCGACACCACCGACTGACGCTCCGGAACCAGGTTCCGGACACAGCACCGCGGGGTCGCGTGGTTCCGTGTCCGGAACCAGGTTCCGTTCGTCGACGGGCGGCCGGGAGGCCCGTGGTGCGCCCGCCCCGCCCGTCGCGTCAGACGAGCGGCAGGCGCATGAGCGTCAGGTCGAGCCAGCGGTCGAACTTGCGTCCGACCTCGGGCACGACCGCGACCGTGGTGAACCCGAGGCGTTCGTGCAGGGCGATCGACCCCGTGTTGGTGCTGCAGATCCCGGCCATCATGACGTGCCGGCCCTCGGCGGTGGCCCGCGCGACCAGCTCGGCCATCAGGGTCGTCGCGATGCCCCGGCCGCGGAACGCCTCGACCACGTAGACGCTGTGCTCGACGGTCAGCCGGTACCCCTGGTGCGGCCGCCACTGCGAGTACGTGGCGTAGCCGGCCACGGTGCCGTCGACCTCGGCCACGACCACCGGGTACCCGCCGCCCTGCCGCTCGGCGAGCCACCCGTCGAAGTACGCACGCGGGTGCGGGGTGTCCTGCCAGATGGCGGTGGAGTGCAGGACGGCATCGACGTGCAGGGCGTGCACGACGTCGAGGTCGGTCGGGGTGCAGTCGCGGATCACGACCCCGTTCGTCGCATATGCTGTCGTCATGTCTCACATCGTAGACGACGCGCACGCCGATCCCGCAACCGGCGCCGACGACACCTCGGTCGCCGAGCAGCGGGCGCTCGGTGAACGCCTCCAGCGCCTCCGCACCGAGCGGAAGTGGAGCCTCACCGAGCTCGCCGAGGAGTCCGGCGTCTCCCGCGCGATGATCAACCGGGTCGAACGCGGAGTTTCCAGCCCCACCGCGACGATCCTCGGTCGCCTGTCCGGTGCCTTCGGCCTGACGATCTCGCAGCTCCTCGACGATGCCCTGGAGCACGAGGTGCCCAGGGTGACGGACCCCGACGAGGCGCGCGGGGTGCAACGGGGCGCGACCGCCGATTCCTGGACCGATCCCGACACCGGGTACCGCCGCCGTCCGGTCTCGAGCGCGGCGTTCCCCGCTGACGTCACCGAGGTGCGCCTCCCGGCCGGCCGCGAGGTGGCCTACCCGGCGTCCGCCTACGCGTTCCTGCGGCACTGCATCTGGGTCGTCGAGGGCGTGCTCGAGGTCGTCGTCGGCGGCGAGCCGACGCGTCTGGCGGCGGGGGACCGGATCGAGCTCGGCGACCCCGCCGACGTCGTCTACCGCAACCCGGGCGAGGACCCCACCCGGTACCTCGTGGTGGTGGTCCGCGCACCGTAGTCCGTCGTGGTCCGGGCCCCGGAGCCGCAGGAATAGGATCGGTTCCATGCGCATCCACCTCGGAACGGACCACGCCGGCCTCGAGTTCAACAAGACCCTCGCAACCCACCTGACCGAAGCCGGGCACGAGGTGGTGGACCACGGTCCGACCGAGTACGACGCGCTCGACGACTACCCCTCGTTCTGCATCAACGCCGCGCACGCCGTGGTGCAGGACCAGCGCGCCGGTGTCCAGGCCCTCGGCGTCGTCTTCGGCGGTTCCGGCAACGGCGAGCAGATCGCCGCCAACAAGGTCGAGGGCATCCGCGCCGCGCTCGTCTGGAACGAGTCGACCGCCCTGCTCGCCCGTCAGCACAACGACGCCAACGTCATCTCCATCGGTGCGCGCCAGCACACCGAGGACGAGGCGATCCGGTTCGTCGACCTGTTCATCGCCGAGCCGTTCTCGGGCGAAGAGCGCCACGCCCGCCGCATCGCCCAGCTGGCCGAGTACGAGACCACCGGGCTGATCGCCGGCCGCCAGATCGACGCGTAGCCCGGCTCGTCAGGGGTACCGGGTAGAACGGTAGTCATGCCCGAGGGTCACTCCGTCCACCGCATCGCCAACCAGTTCACCCGGCACTTCGTCGGCAAGAGCTGCGAGGTGTCGAGCCCCCAGGGGCGCTTCGCCGCCGGGGCCGCGCAGCTCGACGGCAAGCGGATGATCGCCGCGCGTGCGGTGGCGAAGCAGATGTTCCTGGAGTTCGAGGGCGACCTGTTCCTCCGCGTCCACCTCGGCCTGTACGGGGCGTGGGACTTCGCGGGCGTGATCTCCACCGCCGAGGCACTGTCCGACGACGACGACCGCGAAGAGTCGCTCAGCTCGATCGGCGCACCGCGGCTCGCCCGCTACCGGATGGCCGAGCAGGAGAAGGCGGAGGACCCGATCGAGTCCTTCCCGCCGGACCCCGTCGGCCAGGTCCGGGTGCGGATCCTCACCGAGGACACCGTCGCCGACCTCCGTGGCCCGACCGCGTGTGTCGTGGAGACCCCGGCCGAGGTGCAGCGTGCGCTCGACAAGCTCGGCCCCGACCCGATGAACGACGACGGGCCCGAAGCCGAGAAGACCTTCGTCGACAACGTCCGCCGTCGGAACGTCGCGATCGGGCAGCTGCTCATGGACCAGTCCGTCGTGGCCGGCATCGGCAACATCTACCGCGCCGAGCTGCTGTTCCGGCAGCGCATCGACCCGTACAAGCCCGGCAAGAAGATCACCGTCAAGCAGGCCAAGGCGCTCTGGGCCGACTGGTCGAAGCTGTTGCACGACGGCGTCCGCGACGGCCTGATGATGACGATGGACGACCTGTCCGAGGCCGACCACAAGAAGGCCCTGCGCTCCCGCAAGGACCGCCACTGGGTGTACCACCGGCAGGGCGAGCCGTGCCGGGTCTGCGGCACCGAGATCCGGATGGCCGACATGGCCGGCCGGAAGCTCTACTGGTGCCCGAAGGACCAGAAGTAGTCCACGGGGCACAGACGCAGCCGCCCGCCCTCCTGCTCACAGCTCCCGGTACGTGAACCGTCCGGCGACGGCCGTCCCCAGAACCCGCATGCCGCGCAGTGCGGCGGACGAGGACGCCAGCGGGTCGGACTCGACGAGCACCAGGTCCGCCACGTCGCCGACGGACACCCCGACGCGCCCGTCGGTCGACCCCTGCCACGCGACGAGTGCCGAGAGCCGTTCGGCCGGGTGCCACGGGTCTCGCCCGTCGCGGTCCCGCCCGACGGCCGCCGCCATCGACACCCACGGGTCGAGCGGCGCCACCGGCGCGTCCGAGCCGAGCAGCAGGCGCGCTCCGGCCCGTGCGAGCGACGCGAAGGCGAACGCCCGGTCGGTGTGCCCGGCCCAGTGCCGGTCGGCGATGTCCCGGTCGTCCATGGCGTGTTCGGGCTGCACGGACGCGGCGACCCCGAGCCGGGCGAACCGGTCGACGTCGGTGTCGACGAGCAACTGCGCGTGCTCGATCGTGCCGCGGGTCCCGACGGTCTCGAAGACGTCGAGGGCCAGCGTGTTCGCCCGGTCGCCGATCGCGTGGATCGCGGGGACGAGTCCGGCGTCGACGGCACGGCGGGTGATCGCGACGAGGTCCTCGAACGGCCAGGCGAGCACACCCGAGCCGTCGGTCATGGCGGCGGTCCGGGTGCCGAGCGACCCGTCCGTGACCACCTTGAACGGCCCCATCGTGAGCAGGCCCCGCGTGCCGTCGACCACGTCGCCGGTGCGCAGTCCCCGGGCGATGGCCTCGTCGAGCTCGGCCGGGTACACCCCGGACGCGACCCGGATCGCGTCGGTGCCGGCGTGGATCCGGCGGCGCCAGCGGTCGAGCCCGAAGCGCATCTCGAGGTCGACCACGCCCGTCACCCCGCGGGCTGCCGCGGCCTCGGCAGCGTCCGCAACGTAGGCGTCGAGCAGGTCGTCCGGCACCTGCGACAGCGCTCCGGTCACGTCGAACGCGTCCTGCTCGCGCAGGACCCCGTCCTCACCCGCCTCGAGCGGGCGGCCGACAGCGGCCGAGAAGTGTGCGAGCGCGAGCGCGTTGCACCACACCGCGTGCAGGTCCGCGCTGATGACGACGACCGGGAGGCCCGGTGCGGCCTGGTCGAGCAGCTCGCGTCGTGCCGGGCGCGGCCACATCCCGTCGCGGTAGCCGTGTCCGACCAGGACGCGGTCCGTCACGCCCGCCCGGGCGACGGCGGCGAGCAGGTCGGCGGTCGCCTCGGCGGAGTCGCAGCCGGTGACGTCGACACGGCGACGGACGAGTGCCCACTGGTCGAAGTGCGTGTGGTGGTCGCGGAGCCCCGGGCCGAGCCAGGCACCGGCGGCCTCGACGACGTCGGTGTCGACGCTCGTGGGGTCGAGGGTGCCGGTCGGCGCGATCTCGGTGACGCGACCGTCGACGATGCGGACGTCGGCAGGGGCTCCGGAGGTGCCCACCCGCCGGACGGTGCGGAGCAGGATGTCCGTCACGACGCCTCCAGGCCGTTCGCCGGGGACGGGACGGGCCGGACCCGCTCGACCTCGTCGGCGAGCGCCGGCGACGCGTAGGGGCCGTCGCCCCGCAGCCCGGCGACGATGCGGTCGATCACCTCGGGAGCCTTGTTCTGCGACAGCTTGGCGCGGGCGTCGAACCGGGTGACGCGGATCCGGATGCCCACGGTGCCCTTCGCGATCCGGCGGGCGGTCTCCTCGTCGATCTGCAACGACACGGGCGAGGGCATGACCCGCTCGAAGTGGTCGACGAGTTCGCCGAGCACCCGGAAGTTCTCGTCGTCGGACAGGATCTCGGGGGTGCCCCAGACGTGGGCGGTGACGTGGTTCCAGGTCGGCACGAACTGCTCCGGCGGGTACCAGGCGGGGGAGACGTAGCCGTGCGGACCCTGGAACACGACGAGCACCTCGTGCTGTCCGAGTTCGTGCGCGACCTCGTCGGGGCGGCCGACGTGGGACACCAGCACGAGGGCGTCCGGGTCGTCGTCGGGGCCGGGGGCCTCGAGCAGCACCGGGTAGTGCGAGGCGACCAGCCCGGCCGCGGTGTGGGACACGATCGTCGCCCACGGGTTCCCGGTGATGAGGCGTCGGACCTCGTCGACGTCGGTCATCAGGAAGTGCGGTGTGTGGCGCATGTTCCGAGCGTGGCACAACGGGCCCGGTCGCGCGACGGGTGTCGTTTCGTCAGTGTTTCTGCGCGGTAAAACTCTCAGAGGGCATTGAAAGAAGTCTTGTGGTCGGGATTCGAACCGTCCTAGCTTTCCCACCACGACGACCGGGCTGGGATCCGGCCGCACCCGATCGAGGAGAGATCATGCGACGCAGGACGATCGCCGCGCTGGCCGCGGCGGCAACCTTGGCACTGGTGGCGACCGGCTGTTCGGCGGGCGGCGCGGCCGACGACGACGCTCCCTCGAGCCTGGTCTACGCGACCGGCGAACCCGACCACCTGACCCCGGGCCGGCAGACCGTGGCCTTCGACCAGGTGATGAGCGTCTTCGCGCCGCTGACCCAGACCGACGCCGACGGTGACCTGCAGGACGTGGCGGCGAAGAGCGTCGAGAGCGACGACGCCACCACGTGGACGATCACGCTGCGGGACGGCTGGACGTTCCAGAACGGCGAGGCCGTCACGCCGGAGAGCTACGTAAAGGCCTGGAACCACGTCGCCTACGGCCCGAACGCGTGGGAGAACAGCGGTCAGCTCGCCGGGATCGTCGGGTACACCGACCTCAACCCGGCGAAGGGCACCCCGAAGACCAAGGAGATGTCGGGGCTGAAGGTCACCGGCAAGGACACCTTCACGGTCACGCTCACCCACGCGGACAGCCAGTTCCCCCTGCAGCTCAGCCAGGCCCAGACGGCGTTCTACCCGATGCCCGAGGCCGCGTACGACGACCTGAAGGCGTACGACAAGAAGCCGATCGGCAACGGCCCGTACGAGATGACGAAGGCGTGGAAGGCGGACCAGGAGTTCACCGTCACGGCCTGGAAGGACTACGAGGGCACGAAGCCCGCCACCGACGAGGTGACCTTCCGCAGCTACTCCGACATGAACACCGCGTACACCGACGTCCTGGCCGGCAACGCCGACGTGCTGTTCCTGCCGACCGACAAGATGACGAGCGCGAAGGCCGACTTCGGCGACCGCCTGCACTCCTTCGACGCCCCCGGCATCGACTACCTCGGGTTCCCGCTGTGGGACGACCGGTACTCCGACCCCGACGTGCGCCGCGCGATCTCGATGTCGATCGACCGTGACGAGGTCAACGACGCGATCTACGGCGGCCTGTACGACCCGGCCACCGCGCTGACCCCGCCGTCGATGTCCGGCACCGAGGAGGGCATCTGCGGCGACGCCTGCGAGTTCGACCCGGCAGCGGCGAAGAAGCTCCTCGCCAGCGCCGGCGGGTTCGACGGCACCATGACGCTCGTCTACCCGGGCGGCACCGGCCTCGACTCCCTGTACGAGGCGTACGCCAACCAGATCCGGCAGAACCTGGGCGTCGACGCCGAGGCGAAGGCCACCACCGACTGGGCGTCCTACTACTCGGAGCTCACCGACAAGACCGTCGCCGGCCCGCACTTCGGCCACTGGGGCGCGCTGTACATCAGCCAGCAGAACACGCTCCGTGCGCTGTTCACCACGGCCGGTGGCTGCTCCCCGTGCACCGGCTACTACCAGTCCGACGACGTCGACTCGCTGCTCGCGAAGGCCGACTCCGCCGGGTCCCAGGACGAGGCGAACGGGTACTACACGAAGACGCAGGAGGCCGTCCTGCAGGACTTCCCGATCGTCCCGACCTTCTTCGACAAGTACTCGTACGTCACGAGCGACAAGATCGCGAAGCTGCCGGCGGTGGCGGGCAGCCCCGTGATCGCGCAGATCGCCGTGAAGTAGGGCGGGGCATGGAGCAGCACACCGTCCTCGACCTGGTCCGCGACGTCCCCGACCGCGACGGCTTCCCGCTCGTCGACGACCTGCACGCCCGGTTCGCCGCGCTCGCCGCGGCGCACCCGGACCGGGTCACGGTCACCCGGATCGGCACGAGCCGCCTCGGCGAACCCCTGCACAGCTACCGCATCGGCACCGGGTCGCACGCGGCCGTCGTGGTCGGCGGGGTGCACCCGAACGAGCCGATCGGTTCGTGGACGGCACTGCACCTCGCCGAGACGGCCCTCGGTGACGAGCGGGTGGCCGGGCTCGACGTCACCTGGCACATCGTCCCGACGATCGACCCGGACGGCATGCGGCTCAACGAGGCGTGGTTCCACGACCCGCACGACCGCGTGTTCTACTCGCGGCACTTCTACCGGCCGGCCCCGGACAGCCAGGTCGAGTGGACGTTCCCGAACAGCTACAAGTCGGTGTACTTCGACCAGGTGCTGCCCGAGACGCTCGCGTTCATGCGGCTCATCGACGACACCGAGCCGGACCTGCTCGTGAGCCTGCACAACGGCGAGATGGGCGGCGTCTACTACTACCTGTCCGAGGACCTGCCCGCCGTCGTCGACACCCTGCACGCGGTGCCGGCCGCACTCGGGCTGCCGCTCGACACCGGCGAGCCGGAGTCGCCGTACCTGCGGGAGCTCGCCCCGGCGGTGTTCGCGATGGACGGCATCGAGACGGCGTACGCCTACCTCGAGGAACTCGGCGTCGACCCCGGCGAGCACATCCACGGCGGGTCGAGCGCGGCGTGGGCGATGCGGCACGGGGCCCTCTGCATGGTGGCCGAGCTGCCGTACTGGAGCCACCCCGACGCCGACGACCAGACCCCGACCGACGAGCCGTACGCCGACCTGCTGCGCCGGTGCGCGGACGAGCTCGGTGCCTCGGGTGCGGAGCTGCAGGCATTCCTCGACGAGGCGTCGCCGATGCTCTCGATCCCGTCCCCGTTCGTCGAAGCCTCCCGGGCGTTCGTGCCGATGCTCGTCGGGATGGCGGACACCGACCGCCGCCGCGCCGAACGGGAACCGGCGGACCGGACGGCCACCGTCGCGGAGCGCTTCGGCTGCGAGGACCTCGTCCGCTGCTTCCGCCTGCGCTACGGCGGCATGCTCCTGCGCGCCGTCGAGGCGGAGACGACCGCCGGTACGGCGTCCGCGCCGCTCCGGCGGCTCCGCGACCGCCTGGCCGAGCGCTACGCGCGCTGGCAGGCGGACGCGTCGACGGGTGCGCAGCCGATCCCGGTGGGGAAGCTCGTGGGCGTGCAGTACGGGGCGATCCTCGCCTGCGCGGCGCACGTGGCGGACCCGACCCGCGCCTCCCGTCCGGTGTCGGCGGCCGTGTCGGGAGGCGCGTGATGCGTCCGACGCTCGCCGTCGGTCGCCGACTCGGCGGCCTGGTCATCGTGTTCCTCGGGGTGACCTTCCTCATCTACGCGATGACGTTCGCGCTGCCCGGCGACCCCATCAAGGCGCTCGGCGGCGAGCGCCCCCTCACCGACTCGGTCGTGCGGGCGCTGCGGGCGGAGTACCACCTGGACCAGCCGCTGTGGCTGCAGTACGTGCAGTACCTGGGCGGCCTGTTCCGGGGTGACTTCGGCACCGACTTCAACGGGCAGTCCGTCGGCGAACAGATGGCCTCGCGGTGGCCGGTGACGATCACGCTGGCGCTCAGCGCGTGGGCGCTCGAGATCGTCCTCGGCATCGGGCTCGGCGTGGTCTCGGCGCTCAGGCGCGGCACCGTGCTCGACAAGACGGTGCTCGTCGGCACCATCGTCGTCGGCGCGGTCCCCGTGTTCGTGCTCGGCGTGGCCCTGCAGCTGGTGTTCTCGGTGCGGCTGCACTGGTTCCCGGTGGCGGGCGTCACCGCCGGGTGGCCGACCGCGTACGTCCTGCCGGCGTTCGTGATCGCCCTGTTCGGCCTGGCCGCGGTGTCCCGGCTCACCCGGACGTCGATGATCGAGACGCTCGACGCCGACTACGTCCGGACGGCCCGCGCCAAGGGGCTCGCTCCGGGCCGGATCGTCGGCGTGCACGTCCTGCGGAACTCGCTCATCCCCACCGCCACCTACCTGGCGACCGACCTCGGGTACCTGATGGGCGGCACCGTCATCATCGAGGGCATCTTCAACCTGCCGGGCGTCGGGAACCTGCTGTTCCAGGGCATCCGCTCGCACGAGGGTGCCGTCGTCGTCGGCATCTCGACCGCCCTCATCCTGGTGTTCCTCGTCACGAGCGTGCTCGTCGACCTGCTGCACGCCGCCCTCGACCCGCGCGTCCGGACAGGAGCCTCCCGATGACCACCGAAGCCCTCGGCGCCACCGTCGACCCCGTCGTCGGGGTCCGGCGCCGCCCGTTGCTCGCCGCCGCACGGACGCCGGGGTTCTGGGTGCCCGCGTCGGTGCTCGTGGTGGTCCTGCTCATCGCGGCGTTCCCGCAGCTGTTCGCCGGGCTGTTCGGCCACGGCGACCCCCGGGTGTGCGACCTCGGCCGGAGCGGGGCGTCAGCGACCGCCGGGCACCCGTTCGGCTTCGACCTGCAGGGCTGCGACGTGTACGCGAACGTCATCTGGGGCACCCGGTCGTCGATCGCCGTCGCGGTGCTCACGACCCTGCTCGCCGGCATGGTCGCGGTCGTCGTCGGGACCGTCGCGGGCATGGTCGGCGGGTGGGTCGACGCCGTCCTCGCCCGGCTCACCGACGTGTTCCTCGGGTTCCCGTTCCTGCTCGGCGCCGTCGTCGTGCTGAACAGCGTGGGGGAGCGGTCGGTGCTCACCGTGTCGCTCGTGCTCGCCCTGTTCGGGTGGCCGACGATGGCCCGGCTCGTGCGGTCGAGTGTCCGCAGCGTCCGGGGCGCCGAGTTCGTGCTCGCCGCCCGGACGATGGGGCTGTCGACGTGGCGGATCACCACCCGGTACGTGCTGCCGTCGTCGATCTCGCCACTGCTCGTGCTCGCCACCATCACCGTCGGCGGGGTCATCGTGTCCGAGTCGTCGCTGACCTACCTCGGCATCGGGCTGGAACGTCCGGCGATCTCGTGGGGGCTGCAGCTGTCCGCGGCGACGTCGCAGTTCCTCCGGGCCCCGCACATGCTCATCGCGCCGGCGGCGTTCCTCGCCGTGACGGTGCTCGCCGTCATCGCGCTCGGCGACACGCTGCGCGCCGCGCTCGACCCACGTCGGCGCTGACCGGCACGGCACACGCCGCGTCGCGGCGGGCACCGTCGCGACCGACGCGCCAGACTCGAACCACCGCCCTTCGAAAGGACCACCGTGACCGACACCCTCTCCGCGTACCGGAAGACCCTGCCCTACATCCGTGAGTGGGTGTCGTACAAGGTGTGGCAGCTGCGGGTGCCCGGCGTGCAGGTCGCCGTCGGGTACGGCGGCGAGGTCCTGTTCGACGAGGCCTGGGGCTACGCCGACGTCGAGGCGGGGCGCCGCCTGACCACCACCGACCTGTTCCGCATCGCCTCGCACTCGAAGACCTTCACCGCGACGGCCCTGCTGCAGCTCGCCGAGCGCGGGTCGCTCCGGCTCGACGACACCGTCGGCACGTACGTCCCGGCACTGGTCGACGGCGGCTCCCCGCTCGCCGACGCCACCCTGCGCGAGCTCATGGAGATGGGCGCCGGCGTCATCCGCGACGGACACGACGGCGACTACTGGTCCCTGCTCCGCCCGTTCCCCGACGAGCAGGAACTCCTGGCGCTCGTGCTCGACCGCGGCCAGAAGGTGCCGACCGGTTCGTCGTTCAACTACTCGAACCTCGGCTACTCCCTGCTCGGCCTGGTCATCGCCGCGGTGTCCGGGCAGTCGTACAACGACTTCGTGCGCGAGTCGATCACCGAACCCCTGGGCCTCCGGAACACCGGCCCCGACTGGGACCCCGCACGCGCCGACGACTTCGTGGTCGGGTACACCGGCTTCCACACCGCGCGGCACCGGCAGCGCATCGACCACGTCGACACCCGCGCGATGGCCGCCGCCACCGGCTTCCACGGCACCGCGTCCGACCTGGTCCGCTACTTCTCGCACCACGTGATCGGGCAGGGCACCCTGCTCGACGACCACTCCAAGCGCCTCGCGCAGCGGAAGGCCTGGAGCGCCACCGACGACCCCGCGGCCCGCGGCTACGGCGCCGGGTTCATCGTCGACCGGATCGGCGGGCGCGAGATCCGCGGCCACTCGGGCGGGTTCCCGGGGCACATCACCCAGTCGATGTTCGACCCGGCGTCCGGGCTCGTCGTGTCCGTGCTCACGAGTGCCGCCGCCGGACCCGCCACGCTCATCGCCACCGCGGTCATCGCCATGCTCGACGCCGCGGCCGACGCCGACGCCCCGGGGACCCCGGTACCCGACGACGTCGACACCGCCGCCTTCACCGGGCGCTTCGCCAACCCGTGGGGCGTCACCGACGTCGCCCGGATCGGTGACCGGCTCGTCGAGGTCGACCCGTCCGGCCCCGAGCCGATGGACACCCCCACCCGGCTCGAGATCGTCGACGCCGACACCCTGCGGATGACCCACGGCAACCGCTTCGGCTCGGTCGACGAGGACATCACCTACACCCGCGACGAGGACGGCACCGTGCGGGCGATCCGCGGCGGGGGCGGCATGTCGCAGGAGCCGTGGTCGATCCCGGACGAGCGACCCGAGGTGGCCGCCGGGCTGGCCTCGTGACCGACGACAGGGGCACCGACGGCACCGACGGTGTCGGCATCGACGCCGACGACGACCGGCTGCTCGGACCGGAGCGCCAGGCGTTCGTCGAGGAGTTCGCCCTGATGCTCAACGACGGCGCGGGCATGCCCCTCACCGACGCCCGGGTGCTCGGCTACCTGATGATGACCCGCGCACCGCACTCGTCGTCGTCCGACCTGCAGGCAGCGCTCGGCGCCAGCTCGGGGTCGGTGTCGATGGCCACCCGGCGGCTCGTCGACTCCGGGTTCGTGAAGCGCCACATCGTCCCCGGCGAGCGCAGTCACTACTTCCGCGCCGAGGCCGACGTCTGGGGCTCCTGGCTCGCCAGCGAACGGAAGTACCTCGACCGGCAGCGCGACATCATCGGCCGCGGGCTCGCCGTCGTCGAGGGTGCCGGCCGCACCGGCACGGGCGACGTGGACGCCGAGGTCCGCGAGCGTCTGCTCAACGGCCGCGACTACATGCAGTGGCTGCAGGGCTACCACCGCAAGATGCTCGAGGAGTGGGAGGCCTTCAAGGCCGCCCGCGACGACACCGACCCCCCGGAGACCCCATGAGCGGCACCACCGACGTCCTGACCGTCGAGCACCTCACCGTCACCTTCGACGTCGACGGCGAGGTGGTCCGCGCCGTCGACGACGCCTCGTTCACCGTGGCCCGGGGCGAGGTCGTCGCGGTCGTGGGGGAGTCCGGCTCCGGCAAGAGCATGACCGCGATGACCGCGATGGGCATCGCCCCCGACGGTGCGCGCGCCTCGGGGAGCATCCGGCTCGGCGACCTCGAGGTCATCGGCACCGACGAGCGCACCCTCCGGTCGGTCCGGGGCCGCAGCGTGTCGATGATCTTCCAGGACCCGTCCGCGGCGCTGAACCCCGTGTTCACCATCGGGTTCCAGCTCGCCGAGGCCGTCCGACGCACCGACGGCCAGCACGACCGCGACGCCGTCCGGGAGCGCTCGCTCGAGCTGCTCCGCGCCGTGGAGGTCCCCGAACCGGAACGCCGCCTGGGCCAGTACCCGCACGAGCTCTCCGGCGGTCAGGCCCAGCGCGTGATGATCGCGATGGCGCTCGCCGCCGACCCGGACCTGCTCATCGCGGACGAGCCGACGACCGCCCTCGACGTCACCGTGCAGGCCGAGGTGCTCGACGTCCTCCGCGCGCTCCGCGAGCGCACCGGCACCGCGATCCTGCTCATCACCCACGACATGGGCGTCGTCGCGGACCTCGCCGACCGCGTGGTCGTGATGCGCCGAGGCCGCGTCGTCGAGACCGGCACCGCCGAGGCGGTCTTCGCCGCACCGTCCGCCGACTACACGCGCGAACTCCTCGCTGCGGTCCCGCGCATGGGCACCGGGTCCGGTCTGGAGGCCCGGCTCGGCTCCGCCACGACGCCCCCGGCCGCCGTCCTGGACGTCCGGCACCTCGTGGTCGAGTACGGCGGCGCCCTGCGCGGGCGCTTCCGTGCCGTCGACGACGTGTCGTTCACCGTCGGCCGTGGCGAGATCGTCGGCCTGGTGGGGGAGTCCGGCAGTGGCAAGACCACCATCGGCCGGGCCGCGGTGGGCCTCGCGCCGATCACCTCCGGCTCGGTGGTCGTCGACGGCACCGACGTCGCCGGCGCACGGCGAGCCGCCCGCCGGCAGATGCGCCAGCACGTCGGCGTGGTGTTCCAGAACCCGCTCCGGTCGCTCAACCCCCGGTACACCGTCGGGCAGACCGTCGCCGAGCCGCTCCGTCAGATCCTCCGGCTGCCGGCGGTGCAGGTCGAGGAGCGTGTCGAGCGACTCCTCGCCGACGTCGGTCTCGACGGCGGGTACGCCGAGCGCTACCCGCACGAACTCTCCGGCGGCCAACGGCAACGCGTCGCGATCGCCCGCGCGGTGGCGCTCGACCCCGCGCTCCTGATCGCCGACGAGCCGACGAGCGCACTCGACGTGTCGGTGCAGGCCCGCGTGCTCGACGTGTTCCGCGAGCTGCAGGAGCGCCTCGGGTTCGCGTGCCTGTTCGTCACGCACGACCTCGCCGTGGTCGACACCCTGTGCGACCGTGTCGTCGTGCTGCACGGCGGCCGGGTCGCCGAACACGGCACCCGCGACGCCATCCTGCGCTCGCCACAGGACCCGTACACACGACGGCTCATCCAGGCCGCCCCGGTGCCGGACCCCGCGGAGCAGGCACGCCGACGCTCCGAGCGCCTGGCCGCTCGCGCGGGCTGAGGTGGGCGGGAGTCCGGGTCAGCGCACCTCGGCCGAGGCCCACAGCACGCCGGCCCCGCGGCCCACCGGGCGCAGCAGCGGCACGGCGACGAGCACGGCCGCGGCCAGGTAGGCGACGGTCTGCAGCAGGCCCGGGACCGCGAAGGCGACACCGAGCGACTCCTGCGGGAGCGCCGTGAGGAGCACGGTCTCCGACAGCAGTGCGGTGACGAACCACGCCGCAGCCGCCACCGTGACGATCCAGCCGAGGCACGCTGCACACCCGGTTCACTCCGGACGGTGACGACGCCGAAGGCCACGAGCGCCGCCTGCGCGACGACGAGGAACACATCGATCAACAGTCCGGGAACCAGCGACACGAGCGCGAACGCGAGCACGGACACCGCGAACGTGAGCGCCCGGCGGTCTCGAGCACGCACCGCGGCGACGAGCACGACGACGGCGGCGATGCCCCCGAGGACCGTGGCGCCGAGGAGCAGCCCGCGGGGTAGGTCCCAGGGCGCCAACCAGACCGTCCCGACCAGTCCGGCCGCTCCGAACACCAGCGCCGCCACCACCGCGGCCGCCGACACCACCCGTACCCCCGTGCTGCTCTGCAAGCCCGCACACTATGCCCCGGGACCCCGCCAGCGGAACACCCCTCCCCTCGGCGAGGGACGGACGTTCGTGTCCGCGCGATGACGGTTCCGGTTCGCGCCGCCCGGGGATCGTGAACCAGAACCGTCAACGACACGGGAACGCGTGCCCGTCCGCCCCGCCCCGCCGCCCGACGACGACACGCCCGTCCGATGCCAGGTCGTCGTCCAGACGGCGCGGTCGACTTGACTGTCGTTCGAACACACGTTCGAATACCGTCGTGGGACGGCGTCGCGAGAACCGGTGGCAGCCCCCGGAACACCCGGAGGTCGAGCGTCCGCGCGCGTACTCCCTGTCCGAGGACGCCCGCGGCGGCGACGTCTGCCATGCCGTCACCCCGAAGCCGGTCTGGGCGTGGATCCAGTTCCCGACCTTCCACGTCCGGGTGAAGGCCTTCGCGAAGAGCTGGACCCGGGATGCCGTGCTGGTGGAGTGGGCGCAGTTCGGGCAGCAGGCCGAGGCATGGGTGTGGCGCTCCGCGGTGAAGCACCGCACGCTCCGTGCCGACCGGGACAGCGCGAACCGGAGTCCGCAGAACGCACTGCGTTGACTTCCACCCGCACCCCGAGGATGGTTTAGCGAACGCGGGTTCAGCAAGTAACTCACTGATCGAGGCATTCGATCCGGACCCGTACCCACGAAGGAGGCACCATGAAGAACGCAGCGGTGCCGTCCTGGGTCGCCCACGTGCTCACCCCGCCCGAGGTCATCAGTGCCTACGTCGAGCGGCGGATCAACGATCCGTCCCTCCTGTCGGGTGAGCAGTCGGAACCCACGTACGCAGACTTCCTGCGCGACGAGTAGACGGTCTTCTCAGGAGGCCCGGATCACGCACCGCCGTCGGCGGACGTGATCCGGGCCTCCTCTTCGTTCATCCCACCGGTCCGCCGCGTCGGCGACGGGCCGAGAGCGTCACGCCGACGCTCGCGGCGGT
Organism: Curtobacterium sp. MCLR17_040; assembly: GCF_003234735.1. Classification (NCBI taxonomy): domain Bacteria; kingdom Bacillati; phylum Actinomycetota; class Actinomycetes; order Micrococcales; family Microbacteriaceae; genus Curtobacterium; species Curtobacterium sp. MCLR17_040. The sequence goes on from NZ_QKTE01000003.1 coordinate 37,584, forward strand.
GACGCACGCCAGGGCGACCGTCTCGAGCACCGAGAGCCCCTCGGCCAGCACGACGAGACCGGCCAGGGCGGCGATCGCCGGGCCGAGGCTCTGCAGCACGCCGAACACCCGTGTCGGCATCCGGCGGAGCGCGAGCATCTCGAGGGCGTACGGCAGCACGCTGGACAGCACGGCGACGGCGCCGAAGACGAGCAGGAGCGTCGGTTCGTGCACGACGCCGTCGACCGCGGAGCGGAGCCCGAACGGCAACGACACGAGCATCGCGACCACCATCGACACGACGAGCCCGTCGACGCCGGGGATCGCGGCGCCGACGTGCCGGTTCATCACGATGTAGCCCGCCCAGCACGCGGCGGCGAGGACCGCCCAGACGACCCCGCCCACCTCGGTCACCGCGGTCGGCCCGACGCCGAGCAGCACGACCCCGGCGAGCGCCAGCACGGCCCACAGTGCATCGCGCCAGCGCCGGGTGTGCGCGAGCGACAGGGCGAGCGGCCCGAGGAACTCGATCGTCACGGCGACACCGATCGGGATGCTCGCGAACGACAGGTAGATGAAGACGTTCATGCCGCCGAGCGCCAGGCCGAGGCCGACCGCACCGAGCCACTGCGCCCGCGTCCAGTGCCGGACGCGGGGACGGACCACCAGGGCGAGCACGACGGCACCGATGACGAGCCGGAGCGTGGCGGCCCCGACCGCGCCGACGTCGTCGAAGTGGGTCTTCGCGATCGCGGCGCCGAGCTGGACGGACACCATCGCGGTGAGGGCCAGCAAGGGTGCGGGGACCCGGTTCATCCTCGGGCTCGGTTCATCCTCGGGCTCGGCTCATCCGAGGTAGGCGAGGACGGCGAGGACGCGGCGGTGGTCCTCTCCGGTGTCCTCGAGTGCGAGCTTGCCGAAGATGCTCGACACGTGCTTCTCGACGGCACCGGTACCGATCACCAGGGCGCGGGCGATCGCGGCGTTCGTGCGGCCCTCGGCCATCAGCCCGAGCACGTCACGCTCGCGCGGGGTCAGGGCTGCGAGCGGGTCGCGGCGGCGGCTCATCAGCTGCGTGACGACCTCGGGGTCGAGCACGGTGCCCCCGGCGGCGATGCGGCGGACGGCGTCGTCGATCTCCTCGAGCCGGGTGACGCGGTCCTTGAGCAGGTAGCCGATGCCGGTCGCGCCGGCCGCGAGGACGTCCTCGGCGTAGGTGGCCTCGACGTACTGGGAGAGCAGGAGCACACCCGTCCGTGGAGCGATCCGGCGGGTCTCGACGGCGGCGCGGACACCCTCGTCGGTGAAGGTCGGTGGCATCCGCACGTCCATCACCACGACGTCGGGCGCACCCTCGGGCAGCGTCGCCAGGAAGGCCCGGGCGTCGGAGTACTGCCCGATGACGTCGATGCCGGCCTCGTCGAGCACGCGTGCCAGGCCCTCGCGCAGCAGGACGGCGTCGTCGACGACGACGGCCCGGATGCGTGCTGCATCCGGGCCGTCTGTCATGCCGACCAGCCTAGTGGGAGCGCGGACGCCCCCGTGGGGTCACGACCGCTGGTTCGCCGCCGTCGGGACGCCGTTCAGGGCACCGAGGGGGATCCGGGCGGTGGCCTCGGTCGGGCCACCCTCGGGGCTCGAGACGACCAGGTCGCCGTCGAGGGCCCGCATGCGGCCGATCAGGCCCTCGATCCCGTGGCCCTGCTGCGGTCGGGCACCGCCCCGGCCGTCGTCGGTGACGCTGACCGTCAGGTACCAGAGGCCCGAGGCGTCGACGACCAGGCCGAGGTACACCCCGGCGGTGGTGGCGCCGGCGTGCTTCATGGTGTTCGTCAGCAGCTCGCTCACCGTGAAGTACACGTTGCGCTGGATCTCCGTGGCGAGTTCCAGGCCCTCGGGCAGCCGGACGTCCAGGCCCACCGGGATCGGGGTGCGGGCGACCAGTGCCTCGAGCGCCGCGACGAGTCCGCGGTCGAGCAGGATCGGCGGGGCGAAGCCGCGGGACAGTGCGCGCAGTTCGTCGAGGGCGTCCTGGGCGTGCTCGGACGCCTCACCGATGAGCTGCTTGGCCTTCTCGGGGTCCTTCTCGAAGGCGCGCTCGGCGGCGGACAGGTCCATGCGGAGCCGCACCAGCCGCTGCTGCGGGCCGTCGTGCAGGTCGCGCTCGATCTGGCGGAGCGCCTGCCCCTCGGCGGTCACGGCACCGGCACGGGAGGCCTGCAGGCCGGCGACGCGCTGCTCGAGCTGCTCGGCACGGAAGCCACCCAGCAGGCCGAAGTCGACCCAGTAGTGCGCCAGGACGGACCCGCGGGCCCAGAGCGGGAAGAGCACGACCGAGGCGGCCATCGACAGCAGCCCGAGGGCGCCGACGCCGGTCACGAACCCGACGCTGTCCGGGAAGTAGCCGACCCGGACGTTGTTCGCGAAGTACAGTCCGCCCACGACGATCGGCCAGGCGAAGCCGACGAGCAGCAGTGCACCGGCCCCGACGGTCACGACCGCGACGAGCGGGTAGACGACCGCGGCGTGCAGCAGGTAGAGCCAGTAGTGCGGGTTGGCGACGGCCGACCCCGTGCGGGTCCACCAGTTCTGCTGCCACCGGGGCGTCCAGTCCACCGGGCGGATCGGGCGTCGGTCGGCCCAGCTCATGCGGAGCTTCTCGAACTGTCCGAGCCACCGCGCCACGAACAGCGCGATGAAGAACATGAGCAGGACGAAGGGGTTGAAGAGGTCGCGGAACCCGCCACCGAAGATCGCCGTCGGGAACGCGAAGTACAGCGTGCAGAGCAGCACGGCGGTGAGCGCCATGTAGCCGAAGTCCCGCGGCAGGCGCTTCCACGCGTCGCGGTAGAACTGCCCGGCGGTCATGCCTGAACCGCGACCGGAACCACCGACCGGACCGGACCCGACCCGCGGGGTGGCACTCCACGACGCCGGCGGGGACTGCGGGGCGTCCTGGGGGTCCTGCTGGTGCTGGCGCGGGTACTGGGGCATCGGCTTGGTGGCTCCAGGGGGCACGGAGCCGCCCAGCGGGACGGTCTGGGCCTGGTCGGGCGAAGGCGTGACGTCGTCCAGCGGGACGGTTCGCGCCTGGTCGAGGCGGTCGGTGTCGGTCATGCATCCAGCCTCGCGATCGCGGAGCCGTTCCCCCATCCTGCCCTCTCCCCACCCCGGGTGGGGTTATCCCCCCTCTTCCACAGGTCGCCCGGTCCACGCCCGCGCGTCCTGCCCGTGGATCACGCTCGTCGGATGGGTGACGCGCTCCGAGCACTGATCGACGCCGTCGGGCTCCAGGTGGGGCCGGGCACCGAGGTCCGGTCCGACGACGAGGCGTGGACGCTCGACGTCGAACCGACGGGCACCCACGTCTGGGTGGCGACGCGGTCCCGTTCCGTGTGGATCCGGCGCGGAGACGACATCGCGATCGTCGACGCCGGCACCGCCGCCCTCGTCGAAGGGCACGCGACGATCACGATCAGCACGGGCCCCGAGCGCTCCGGGCCGCCCCGCGTCGCGGAGACGTACGCGTTCCCGCACGAGGCACTCTTCGCGCTGACCGGTGTCCTCGTCGGCGCCGCAACGCTCGGCCCGCTCGCCGACGAGGTCCTCGCACTCCCACCCGTCGCGACCACCGGCCCGCCCGGGGCTCCCTCGCCCGACGTCGGCCTCGCGCTCCGCCACGTCGGGCACCTCGACGGCGGGAGGTGGCACGGCGCGCAGCAGCAGGCCCTCGCCCGACTCGTCGTCACGACGGTGCTCCGCGACAACCCGCCCCCGATGCTCGGCGACAACGGTCTCGCGCGGATCCTCGACCGCCTGTTCGATCCGGCCGGTCCGTCGTCTCTGCAGGCCCTCCTCGTCGGTGTCCGGATGTCGGAGCGCACCCTCGAGCGTCGGTGCGCCGCAGCGACCGGATGCTCGCCCGCGCAGCTCGGCCGCTGGTACCGCAGTCTCGCCGTCCGCAGCGCACTCACCCGAGGCGACCGCCCGTCCGACGTCGCGACCCGCTTCGGCTTCAGCACGACGTCGTCCATGCGTCGAGCCCTCGAGCGGGTCCGACCCCCGACGAACCGCCGGTGACCGTCGCCCGCGGGGGTAGGAGGTTCCGCTCCGCATCGATGACGGTTCCGGTTCACGATCCTCGGGTTTCGTGAACCAGAACCGTCACGGCGCGGAGAAGACCACGTCGTCCCGCGTCGGTGCAGTGCAGTGCGGTGCGTGCGCCAGTTGCAGGCAGCCGCGCCGCGCTGCGGGAGCGGGAGCGGCGGGAGCGGGTCGTCGGCGCCGACGTCCGGAGCGGGTCAGGCGGGGGCGCGGCCGGTGGACTCGCGGACGCTCAGGGTGAGCGAGGGGCCCGGGTGTGAGGGGAGCGGGGCGCTGGCGTCGATCTGCGCGCGCAGCAGGGTCGCCGCACGCTGTCCGAGCTCGACCGTGTCGCGGGTGAGCGAGGTGATCGCCGGGCGGACGAGTCGGATCATCGCCGAGTCGTCGAAGGACACGATCGAGACGTCGCCGGACACCGCGACGCCCATCTCGCTCGCCACGCCCAGCCCGGCGACGGCGAGCACGTCGTTGTCGTAGACGATCGCGGTCGGTCGGATGCTCCTCGACAGCAGGGTGCGGGTGGCGCTGGCGCCGGCCTCCGCCGAGTAGTCCGTCGGCACCGAGACCGTGTCGTCGAGCCCCTCGTCGGCAGCGAACGCCCGGAGCCGGTCCATGCGCATGGCGGTGTGCTCGAACTCGGGCCGGCCGGCGACGTGCGCGATGCGTCGGTGCCCGAGGGCGTGCAGGTACCGCAGAACGGTGTCGGTGGCGTCCGAGTCGTCGATCCAGACCGTGGGTGCTGCGCCGTCGGGGGAGGGGTGCGAGCCGACGACGACGGTGGGCATGCCGAGGTCGGCGAGCAGGGCGAGCCGGGCGTCGTCGCGACGGGGGTCGATCACGATCACGCCGTCGACGCGGTGTCCGCGCCACCAGTCCCGGTAGGTCTCGAGTTCTTCCTCGGCATCGCGCGCGACGAGCAGGTTCATGCCGACGTGCGTGCCGGCGAGCCCGAGCTGGATGCCGGAGATCAGGTCGCCGAAGAACGACTCCGTGCCCAGGGTCCGGGCCGGGCGGTTCAGCACGAAGCCGATGGAACCGGCCTTCGCGCCGCCGAGTGCCCGGGCCGCGGTGTGCGGCTGCCAGTCGAGCTCGCGGGCGATCTCGCGAACGCGGCGACGGGTCTCGTCGGAGACGCCGGGGCGGTCGTTCAACGCGAACGACACCGCGCTGATGGACACGCCGGCCCGCGCGGCGATGTCGGCGATCGTCGTTCGACGCTTGGTGGCCACGGGGTTGACTATAGCGCTTTAGTCATCCACAGTGGCTGCCACACACGGGTTCGGTGACTGCTGCTGAACCGGTTCAGCTATGACGAGGGAGTCAGACGCCATGAGGACCACCACACGCATGACGAGGGGCCGCGCCACCGCGCTGCTCGCGACGGCCGCCGCCACGGCGCTCGTCCTGACCGGCTGCTCGAGCGGCGGGAACGCGGCCGACAACGGCGGCGGCGAGATCAGCGGCACCATCACCCTGCAGACCTGGGCGCTCACGCCGACCTACACGGGCTACCTCAACGGGGTCATCAAGGACTTCGAGCAGGCCCACCCGGACGCGAAGGTCAAGCTGCAGGACCAGCCCGGCGACGGGTACGCCGACAAGGTGCTCAGCCAGGCCTCGTCGAACAGCCTGCCCGACGTGATCAACCTGCCGCCGGACATCGCCCTGCCGCTCGCGAAGCGCGGGTTCCTGCAGGACGTCGCGAAGGACGACTCGAAGCTCGCCAGCACGTACGTCGCCGGCGCGTTGGACTCCTACAAGTACAAGGGAGTCGACGGCACGTTCGGGTACCCCTGGTACCTCAACACCGACGTGAACTACTGGAACTCGACGATGTTCGCCAAGTGCGGCCTCGACGCGAAGAACCCGCCGAAGACCACCGACGAGCTGTTCACGCAGGCGAAGACCATGCACGACAACTGCCCGACCGACTACCTGATGAGCCGGAAGCCCGGCCTCGGCGACTTCACGCTCGCCGGCGTCAAGGTGCTCAACGCCGACGGCACGAAGTTCACCTTCGCCGACTCGTCGAAGGCCGCCGACCTGATCGACCGCTACAAGGACGCGTACCAGGACGGCTACATGCCCTCCAACGTGCTGAACAGCGACTACCTCGGCAACTCCACCCTGTTCACGCAGGCCAAGGTCGCCTGGACCACCGGTGGCGCCACCTCGCTCGCCGACTTCGAGAAGAACAACCCGTCGCTCAAGGGCAAGGTCACCGTCAGCCCCGCACTCGACACCCCGCCGCTCTACGTGCAGGGCCTGTCGGTCTCGAGCAAGTCGAAGCACCTCGCCACCGCCGAGGCCTTCGCGAAGTTCATGACGAACGCGGAGAACCAGGAGGCGTTCGCCCACAAGGTCAACATCTTCCCGTCCACCACGTCGTCGCAGTCCGACCCGTACTTCTCGAAGGACGACGGCACCGTGAACGGCGAGGCCCGGGTCCTCGCGAACGAGGCCCTGAAGACGGCGAAGGTCATCAACCCGGTCGAGGCGAACTCCGCGATGACGGACTTCCTCGACCAGCAGATCGCCCTCGCGATGAAGGGCCAGGTGGCGCCCGAGAAGGCACTGCAGACCGCCCAGACCAAGATGAACAGCCTGCTGGCCAACGGCTGATGCGTGCGAACCGCTGGTACACGCCCTGGTTGCTCGTCCTGCCGGCACTGATCTGGCTCGTCGCGTTCAGCCTGTGGCCCTCGATCAACACGGTGCGGTTGTCGTTCACGAACGCCAGCCCCCTCGGCGGCGTCAGCCAGTGGGTCGGGGTGCAGAACTTCGAGACCTTGCTCGCCGACCCGCAGGTGTGGGAGGCGCTGCTCAACAGCGTCATCTACATGGCGGTGTGCCTGCCGCTGCTGACGGTCCTCCCGCTCCTCATCGCGGTGCTCGTGCAGCAGAAACTGCCCGGGATCGCGTTCTTCCGCACCGCGTTCTACACGCCGGTCATCGCGTCCGCGGTGGTCGTCGGGCTCATCTGGACGTGGATCCTCGACGACCGCGGTGTCATCAACGAGATGGCGCAGGCCCTCGGCGTCGTACAGGGCAGCGTCCCGTTCCTGACCGACCGGTGGCTGCTGCTCCTCAGCGCCATCAGCCTGACGGTGTGGAAGGGGCTCGGCTACTACATGATCATCTTCCTGGCCGCCCTCGGGAACGTCGGCAAGGACCTGCACGAGGCCGCCGCCCTCGACGGTGCCGGCGCCGTCCGACGCTTCTGGTCGGTCACGATGCCCGGGGTCCGCGGCACCATGACACTCGTCGGGATCCTGGTGTGCGTCTCGGCGCTCCGGGTGTTCAGCGAGCTCTACATCCTCACCAACGGCACCGGCGGACCCGGCGGGCAGGACAACTCGCTCGTCATGCTCATCCAGCAGTACGCCCGCGGCTTCACCGGCAACCTCGGCTACGCGTCCGCCCTGAGCCTCCTGCTCTTCGTCGTGACGCTCGTGCCGATGCTCGCCCTCGCCCGGATGAACAGCAAGGCGGACAAGTGACGAACACGACCAGCACGACCGAACCCGTCATCGGCGGCGCGCAGGGCGCAGCCAGCCCGACGCCGGACGTGACCGGCGCGACGGGCGCTGGACGGGCCTCCAGGCAGAACGGACGGGGCGGACGCGACGGACGCAAGCGGCGCCGCGCGGTCTGGGGCGTCATGTCCACCCGCGAGAAGGTCGTCCGCTACGTCCTGCTCATCGTGGTGCTCTTCATCACGATCGGCCCGTTCCTGTGGCAGCTGTCCACGTCGCTCAAGGGCGCCGGTGAGGACATCTACACGGCGAACCCGTCGTTCATCCCGTCCGAGCCGACCATCGAGAACTACCTGAAGGTCGCCGCCGCGATCCCGGTGTGGCGGTACATCGGCAACTCCCTGCTCGTCGCCGCGATCGACGTGCTCGGCAACATCGTGTTCGCGACCCTGGCCGGCTTCGCCCTCGCCCGCCTGCAGTGGCGGCACCGGAAGCTCGTGCTCGGCCTGTTCCTCGGCACCCTCGTGCTGCCCGGCGAGGCGACGATCATCTCGCAGTTCGTCACCGTGAAGGACCTCGGCCTCGCCGACAACCTGGTCGGCGTCGCCCTGCCCGGCATGATCGCGGCGCTCAACGTCCTGCTGATGTTCAACGCGTTCCGGCAGATCCCCGAGGAGATCGACCAGGCCGCGGTGATGGACGGTGCGAACGCGATGCAGCGCCTCCGCTACATCTCGCTGCCCGCCGTGCAGGGGACCATCGCGGTCATCGCGATCTTCTCGTTCATCGGCGCGTGGGACGACTTCCTCTGGCCGCTCATCGTGCTGCAGTCGCCCGAGAACCTCACCCTGACCGTCGGGTTGCAGTACCTGCAGGGTACGTTCGCCACCGACCAGCGGATGATCGCGGCCGGCACCATGATCGCCTTCATCCCGATCGCCGTGATCTTCGCCGTCCTGCAGCGCTTCTTCTTCAAGGGCGTCGAAGAGGGCGGTGTGAAGGGCTGATGCGGTTCGGGGTCAACTACACGCCCTCGGTCGGGTGGTTCCACTCGTGGCTCGACTTCTCGCGGTCGGACACCGCGAGGGACCTCGAGGCGATCGCGTCGATCGGTGCCGACCACGTGCGGATCTTCCCGCTCTGGCCGGTCGTCCAGCCGAACCGCACACTCATCCGGCAGCAGGCCCTCGACGACGTCGCGACGGTCGTCGACCTCGCCGGGTCGTTCGGACTCGACGTCAACGTGGACGCGCTGCAGGGGCACCTGTCGAGCTTCGACTTCGTGCCGTCCTGGCTGGACAGCTGGCACCGCCGCAACATGTTCACCGACCCGGACGTCGTCGCGTCGACCGCCGCGTACGTCCGGGCGCTCGCCGGAGCCGTCGCCGGCAAGCCGAACCTGCTCGGCATCACCATCGGCAACGAGGTCAACCAGTTCGCACACGCGCCGCACCCCGCACCGCACACGATCACGGGGGAGCAGGGGCACGCGTGGGCGGCGGCGATGGTCGCGGCGGCGCGGGCGGGGCTGTCGGACGGGTCGTCGGCGTCGCCTGCGTCGTCCGATTCGGTCGGCCTGGAGGCGCGGCTCGACCCCGGCTCGTCGGTCCCGCCCGCCACCGGGTCGCGCCCCGGGCCACTGGTCACCGTCGCGCAGTACGACGCGGCCTGGTACGACGACGCCCAGCCCTTCGGCCCCGAGCACGCGGCGGACCACGGTGACGCCACGGTCACGCACTCGTGGGTGTTCAACGGCTCGGCGGCCCTGCACGGCGCCCTCGGAGCCGGGTCGGTGCGGCACGGGGAGTACCTGCTCCAGCTCGCCGCGGCCTGGAACCGCGACGCCGCCCGACCGAACTGGCTGCAGGAGGTCGGCGCCCCCACCAACGTCGTCGACCCCGCCGACGCCGCCGCGTTCACCGAGCAGACCATCCGGCACGTCCTCGACGCGCAGCAGGTGCTCGGGGTGACGTGGTGGTGTTCCCACGACGTCGCCCGGTCGCTCGCGGACTTCCCGGAGCTCGAGTACGACCTCGGGCTGTTCACGAACGACGGACGGCTGAAGCCCGCCGGCGAGGCGTTCGCCGCCCTCGCCCGCGCCGAGCACACCCGCGACGCCCGCGCCGCGCCGTCGGCCACCGCGCTCGTCCTCGACGACGTGCTGTCCGACGGCACCGACCGGCACGGCACCCGTGCCGACTGCGCCCCCGGCGGTCGGTTCGCCGCCGCCTGGCTCGCCCTGGCCGAGGCCGCACCGGACGGCCGCGGCCCCCAGGTCGTCCTGCGCTCCCGACTGTCGGACACCGCGCTGCTGGCCGCGCGGGGCATCGACCGCTGCGTCGACGTGCCGTCCGACCTCGACACCACCACCGTCCGCGTCGCCCACCCGGCGACCACGCCCTGACCCCGGAAGGCCCCATGCACGACGACATCCCCCTCACCACCGGACGCGCCCGACGGGTGCTCGACGAGCGGATCACCCCCGCGGTGCACGCGACCACGACGGCCCTCGAGGCCGCGTGGCACGAGCTGCCGGGGGAGCCGGTCCCGCCGACCGAGGGGCTCGCGCTCACGTTCGAGCCCTACGAGGTCGGCACCCCGTGGGGCGCGGCCTGGGGCACGACGTGGTTCCGGTTGACCGGGACCGTGCCGACCGAGTGGGCCGGACGCCGGGTGGAGGCCGTGATCGACCTCGGCTTCGACAAGAACATGCCCGGGTTCCAGTGCGAGGGACTCGTCTACCTGGCCGACCGTACCCCCGTGAAGTCGATCAACCCGCGCAACCAGTGGGTCCTGGTCACCGAGCGGGCCGAGGGCGGCGAGACCGTCGAACTGTTCGTCGAGGCCGCGTCGAACCCCGTCCTGCTCGACTACCACCCCTTCCTGCCGACGCAGGAGGGTGACGTGCAGACTTCGTCCTCGAAGCGCCTCTACGCCACCCGCCGGATGGAGCTCGCCGTCTTCGAGTCCGAGGTGCACGAACTCGCCCTCGACATCGACGTCCTGCTCGAACTGCAGGCCGAGCTGCCCGCCGGACCCCGACGCATGCGGATCCTGCAGGCCCTCGACGACGCCCTCGACGCGCTCGACCTGCAGCACATCCCGGAGACCGCCGGGGACGCCCGTACGGCGCTCGCCGAGGTGCTGGCCGCTCCCGCCGAGGCCTCGGCGCACACGATCTCGGCCGTCGGGCACGCCCACATCGACTCCGCCTGGCTCTGGCCCGTGCGCGAGACCATCCGTAAGGTCGCCCGCACCACGTCGACCATGACCGAGCTCATCGACCAGACCGACGACTTCCTGTACGGCATGTCGAGCGCGCAGCAGTACGCGTGGATCAAGGAGCACCGCCCCGAGGTCTACGCCCGGGTCAAGGCAGCGGTCGAGGCCGGCCGGTTCCTGCCGATCGGTGGCATGTGGGTCGAGTCCGACACCGTGATGCCCACCGGCGAGAGCATCGTCCGGCAGTTCTCGCAGGGCCAGCGGTTCTTCGAGCGCGAGTTCGGCATCCGGCCCAAGGGCGTCTGGCTGCCGGACAGCTTCGGGTACTCGCCGGCGCTGCCGCAGCTGATGCGCCGCGCGGGCTTCGAGTGGTTCTTCACGCAGAAGATCTCGTGGAACCAGGTGAACAAGTTCCCGCACCACACGTTCCTGTGGGAGGGCATCGACGGGTCGCGGGTGTTCTCGCACTTCCCGTCGATGGACACCTACAACTCGCGGTTGTCCGGCAGCGAGGTCGCGAAGGCCTCCCGCCAGTTCCGCGAGAACCGGCTCGCCAGCGGCTCGATCGCCCCGGTCGGCTGGGGCGACGGCGGCGGTGGCACCACCCGCGAGATGACCGGCACCGCCGCACGGTTGGCCGACCTCGAGGGCAGCGCGAAGGTCCGCTGGGAGCACCCGGACACGTTCTTCGACCGGGCGAAGTCCGAGCTGACCGATCCGCCCGTGTGGGTGGGGGAGCTTTACCTCGAGCTGCACCGGGCCACGCTCACGTCGCAGCACGGCACGAAGCAGGGCAACCGTCGGTGCGAGCAGCTGCTCATCGAGGCCGAGCTCTGGGCCGCGACCGCCGCTGCCCGCACCGACTTCGCCTACCCCTACGACGAGCTCGACGCCCTGTGGCAGCAGGTCCTGCTCCAGCAGTTCCACGACATCCTGCCGGGCACCTCGATCGCGTGGGTGCACCGCGAAGCGGTCGAGCGGTACGGCGAGACGGCCGCGGCGCTGACGGCGATCATCGACCGGGCGCTCTCGGCGCTCGCCGGTACCGGGGACGCGGCCGTCGTCGTGAACCCGGCCCCGTTCCTCCAGGCCGGTGCACCCGCGCAGGGCGCGGTCGTGGCGACCGACGTGGTGGCGGCGACCGCCGTGTCCCTGACCGAGCAGGACGGCGGGTTCGTGCTGGCGAACGACCTGGTACGGGTCGTGGTCGACGCGCAAGGGCTCGTGATGAGCGCCGTCGACCTGGCGAGCGGGCGCGAGGCGATCGCGGCCGGCCAGGCGGCGAACTTGCTGCAGCTGCACCAGGACTTCCCGAACATGTGGGACGCGTGGGACGTCGACCGGTACTACCGCAACCGCGTCGAGGACCTCGTGTCGACCACCGGGCTGACCGCGTCGGTCGACGAGTCCGGGGTCGCACGGGTCGTCGTGTCCCGGGCGTTCGGCGACTCGACGGTGACGCAGGAGATCGTCCTGGCACCGGGGTCCCGCACCCTGGAGTTCGACCAGGTGACCGACTGGCACGAGACCGAGAAGTTCCTCAAGGTGGCGTTCCCGCTCGACGTCCGCGCCGAGCACACCGTCGCCGAGACGCAGTTCGGCGCGCAGAAGCGGGTGACACACACGAACACCTCGTGGGAGGCCGCGAAGTTCGAGACCTCGATGCACCGCTACGTGCTGGTGTCCGAGCCGGGCTTCGGCGTCGCCCTCGTGAACGACTCGATCCACGGCTTCGACACCACGCGCGACGCCGTCGACGGGCACGTCACCACGACCGTGCGGCTGTCGCTGCTGCGGGCACCGCGGTTCCCGGACCCCGAGACCGACCAGGGCGTGCAGACGCACCGGTACGGCATCGTCATCGGCACCGACCAGCTCGGTGCCACGTCGGCCGGCGTGCGGATGAACGCGGGCGCGCGGACGATCACCGGGGCGCACGGCTTCGAGCCGCTGGTGCAGGTCTCCGGCGACGTCGTGTTGTCGAGCGTCAAGCTCGCCGACGACCGGTCGGGTGACCTGGTCGTGCGCGTCTACGAGCCGTCCGGGCAGCGGGGGACCGGGGGCATCGCGGTGTCGGCCGACGAGGCGACCTTCGGCGCTGGCGTCGAGGTGACCCTGCTCGAAGAACCGCTCGGTGACGCCGTGCCGTCGTCCGACGCGCCCGCGTCCTCGTTCGCCGTCGACGCCTACGAGGTCCGCACCTTCCGGTTCCCGCGCAACTGACCGACCGACTGACCGACCGTCCCACCCAAGGAGGAACCACATGAAGCAGTCCACGAAGTTCAGCATCGCGACCGCACTGGTCGCCATGCTCGCGGCACCACTGGTGCCCGCCGCAGCGTCCGCGGCGCCCTCCTCGTCCGGGTCCAGCCACGGGCACGGACACGGATCGTCCCACGGCGGCGGCGGGCACGGTCACGGTCATGGCCACGGGCACCACGCCGCGCCCACCAAGTCGGGGCCGACGAGCATCGCCTACGTCGAGGTGAACAACGACGAGCTCGCCAACGTCGGGCGGTACACGCTGGAGAACGGCGCGAACGCGTTCGACGTGGCGATCATCTTCGCCGCGAACATCAACTACGAGGACGGCAAGGCGGTCCTGTACAACAACGAGAACGTGCAGCGGACCCTCGACCAGGCCGCTACGCAGATCCGCCCGCTGCAGGCCAAGGGCATCAAGGTGACGCTCTCGGTGCTCGGCAACCACCAGGGCGCCGGCCTGGCGAACTTCCCGACGAAGGCCGCGGCGCGGGACTTCGCGGCGCAGGTCTCCGCGACGGTCAAGAAGTATGGACTCGACGGCGTCGACCTGGACGACGAGTACTCCGACTACGGCGTGAACGGCACCCCGCAGCCGAACCAGCAGTCCATCGGCTGGCTCATCAGTGCCCTGCGTGCGGACATGCCGGGCAAGATCATCTCGTTCTACGACATCGGCCCGTCCTCCGATGCCCTGAAGACCGCGAACCCGTCGATCGGCGGGAAGCTCGACTACGCCTGGAACCCGTACTACGGCACCTACACGGCGCCGACGATCCCGGGCCTGCCGAAGTCGAAGATCTCCGCCGCCGCGGTCGACATCCAGAACACCCCGCAGGCCACGGCAGTGTCGCTCGCGCAGCGCACGAAGGCCGACGGGTACGGCGTCTTCATGACGTACAACCTGCCGGGAGGCGACGAGTCCGCCTCCGTCTCCTCCTTCACCAAGGTGCTGTACGGACAGGCCGCGTCGTACCGCTGACGCTCGCGTCCTGACGGCGGCTCGCGCCCCGTGCTGCCCGGCTCCGGCCTGGAGGCACGGGGCGCGTCCGTCGTCCGGCTCCCGCTGTCCGGGGGAGGCACCAGTTCTTCCTCGCCCGTGACGGTTCCGGTTCGCAGACCCCGGCGATCGTGAACCGGAACCGTCATCCACCGAGAACGAATCCCGACCCGGCGCGCCCGACGCAGCGGCCGTACGATCGCCGCATGGAGCTCGAGTTCCGCGGCGAGGTGATCGAGTGGCGCGGCCCGTCACCGTTCTTCTTCGTCGTCGTGCCGCCGGACGCTGCCGAGGTCATCGCCGACCTCGCGCCGGTGCTCACCTACGGGTGGGGTGTGATCCCGGCCCGCGTGACGATCGGCTCGGTGACGTGGACGACGTCGCTGTTCCCGAAGGACGGCGGGTACCTCGTGCCGTTGCGTGCGGCGGAGCGGAAGCGTGCTCGGGTGGAACTCGGCGACTCCCCGGAGATCACCCTCGAGTTCGCCGACCCCTGACGCGCGTGCGCCGAGGGGTTCTGTGGAGGGGATGACGGGAATCGAACCCGCGTAGCCAGTTTGGAAGACTGGGGCTCTACCATTGAGCTACATCCCCGCGCCTGCGCACCAGGCGCAGCCCGACCATCGTAGCGGACGAACGAGCACCGACATGCCGACGCGCGTCATTCCGAAGCCGGACGCCGGTGCCGAGCGCACCATCCGCTGGTCGCGGGTGGTCTCGTACGTGCTGGTGGTTCTCGCCGCCGCGGTGCTGTCCCTGCGCCCCGACCTGTTCGGCGATCCGCAGTCGCAACCCGCGCATGCCCTGCTGCACGTCTGGCGGATCGTCGTCGGACTGTTGCTCGCGGTGGCTGCCCTCGGGGTCCAGGTGGCCGTCGGGATCCGGTGGCGGCGGGGTCTGCGACGCGCCGCGGAGGACGACTGAGCAACCCCCGGGAACAGCGCGCCGTCGGACCGCTAGACTCACCGGGGTCGCATGCGCCCCTCGGCGTGCGCGGCTGATCCCTGGCACGAAGCAACGGGGCGTAGCTCAGCTTGGTAGAGCGCCCGCTTTGGGAGCGGGAGGTCGCAGGTTCAAATCCTGTCGCCCCGACCAGGTCCTCCGAGCACCACCGACCACACGAACGTCAACCAACAGGAGAACATCCCTTGGCCACCAGCACCGTCGACAAGGTGAGCGACACCCGCGTCAAGCTCACCGTGAACGTGACGCCGGACGATCTCAAGCCGAGCATCGACCACGCCTACAAGCACATCGCCGAGCAGATCAACATCCCCGGCTTCCGCAAGGGCAAGGTCCCGCCGGCGATCGTCGACCAGCGCGTCGGCCGCGGCGAGGTCCTGAACCACGCCGTCGGTGACGCCATCGACAACTTCTACCGCCAGGCGGTCGAAGAGCAGGAGCTGCGCATCCTCGGCCGTGCCGAGGCCGACGTCGCCGAGCTGCCGAACGTCGCGGACTTCACCGGCGACCTCGTCCTCACCTTCGAGGTCGACGTCCGCCCCGAGTTCGACCTGCCGGACTACTCCTCGTACGAGCTCACCGTCGACGCCGTCGAGGTGTCGGACGACGAGATCGAAGAGGAGCTGCAGAACCTCCGCACCCGCTTCGGCACGCTCGTGACGGTCGACCGTCCGGCGAAGACCGGCGACTTCGCGCAGATCGACCTCACCGCCAGCATCGGCGACGACGAGGTCGACTCGGCCACCGGCGTCTCCTACGAGATCGGCTCCGGCGACCTGCTCGAGGGCATCGACGAGGCGCTCGAGTCCCTGACCGCCGGTGAGTCGACGACCTTCGAGTCGAAGCTCGTCGGTGGCGACCGCGAGGGCGAGACCGCTCAGATCGCCGTCACCGTCACCGCCGTCAAGGAGCGCGAGCTCCCCGAGGCCGACGACGAGTTCGCCCAGATCGCCAGCCAGTTCGACACCATCGACGAGCTCAAGGCCGACCTGAAGGAGCAGATCGCGAAGTCCAAGACCTTCGGTCAGGGCGCCGCGGCTCGCGACAAGCTCGTCGAGAAGCTCACCGAGGACGTCAACATCCCGATCTCGGAGCAGCTCATCGCCGACGAGGTGCACCGTCACCTCGAGCAGGAGAACCGCCTCGAGGACGAGGAGCACCGCAAGGAGGTCTCCGAGTCCAGCGAGACCGCCTTCCGCTCGCAGATCCTCCTCGACGCGATCGCCGAGAAGGAAGAGATCCAGGTCTCGCAGGAGGAACTGACCCAGTACCTCATCCAGGCCGCCGCGCAGTACGGCATGGAGCCGGCCGAGTTCATCAAGGTCATCGACCAGAACGGCCAGATCCCCGGCATGGTCGGCGAGGTCGCCCGCTCGAAGGCGGTCGCGACCGTCCTGTCCAAGGTGACCGTCAAGGACACCAACGGCGACGCAGTCGACCTTTCCGCCTTCACGGCGGGCGTCGCGCAGGAGCCGGCAGGGGACGCCGAGTAACGATCTCGACGCCACCAGTACGACAGACGGGAGGCGCGGTGCCAGCTGGCACCGCGCCTCCCGTCCGTATTTCCGCACCACCGCATTGCTGTCGGCGAACAGACGAGAACTGGTGCGTTGCACCCGATAAGTTCGACAACAAGCGACAACTGAACGGGAGCTTTTCCATGGCCGAAGCAACACTGAACCCCAGTGTTTTTGACCGCCTTCTGAGAGACCGGATCGTGTGGCTCGGCTCCGAGGTCCGCGACGACAACTCGAACGAGATCGCAGCCAAGCTGCTGCTGCTCGCCGCCGAGGACCCTGAGAAGGACATCTACCTCTACATCAACTCGCCCGGTGGTTCGATCACCGCCGGCATGGCGATCTACGACACGATGCAGTTCGTCCCGAACGACATCGTCACCGTGGGCATCGGCCTCGCCGCGTCGATGGGACAGTTCCTGCTGTCCTCCGGCACGCCCGGCAAGCGCTACATCACGCCGAACGCGCGCGTGCTGCTCCACCAGCCGTCCGGTGGCTTCGGCGGCACCGCTGCCGACATCCAGACGCAGGCCAAGGTCATCCTCGACATGAAGCAGCGCATGGCGGAGCTCACGGCCGAGCAGACCGGCAAGTCGGTCGAGCAGATCCTCAAGGACAACGACCGCGACAACTGGTTCACGGCGCAGGAAGCGCTCGAGTACGGCTTCGTCGACCACCTCCGCGCCTCGAGCGCCGAGGTCATCGGCGGTGGTGGCACCGTCGGCGACGGCGAGACGCCCACCAGCGCAGCCGAGCCCGACGCCCAGTCCTGATCACCACCGAAGAAAAGGAAACGAGAATGCATCTCCCCATGCTCGGTGGCGCGCAGAACGTCCCGGCTCCGTCCAATCGGTACATCCTGCCGAGCTTCGAAGAGCGCACGGCCTACGGCTACAAGCGCCAGGACCCGTACGCCAAGCTGTTCGAGGACCGCATCGTGTTCCTCGGCGTGCAGGTCGACGACGCGTCTGCTGACGACGTCATGGCCCAGCTGCTCGTGCTCGAGTCGATGGACCCCGACCGCGACATCGTGATGTACATCAACTCGCCCGGTGGCTCGTTCACCGCGATGACGGCGATCTACGACACGATGCAGTACATCCGTCCGCAGATCCAGACGGTCTGCCTCGGACAGGCTGCCTCGGCCGCGTCGGTGCTCCTCGCCGGTGGCACCCCCGGCAAGCGCCTCGCGCTGCCGAACGCCCGTGTGCTGATCCACCAGCCCGCGACCCAGCAGGGTGGCGGTCAGGCGTCCGACATCGAGATCCAGGCGGCGGAGATCCTCCGCATGCGCACCTGGCTCGAGGAGACGCTGTCGAAGCACTCCAACAAGACGCCGGAGGAGATCAACCACGACATCGAGCGCGACAAGATCATGTCCGCGCAGGAAGCCGTGGAGTACGGCCTGATCGACCAGGTCCTCACCAGCCGCAAGAACCTGCCGGCGCTCGTCAAGTAGTACCAGCAGGAACGACGAAGGCCCCGCACCGAACGGTGCGGGGCCTTCGTCGTTGCGCGGTGGTCAGTCCTCGGTGTCGTCGGACTCCGGGGCCGGCTTGCGGCGCAGGAGCAGCAGCACCGCGACGACCACGCCGACCAGCACGACGCCACCGGCGCCGATCCAGATCGCGTCGGATGCCGCCGAGTCGCTCGACCCCGAGGCGGTGCCGGTGGTGGTGTCCGAGCCGGCGTCGTCGTCACCGGCGGTGGCGCAGGTCGGGGGCTTCGCCGCGCCGGAGGCCGGGGTGAAGCCCGACGGTGCCTTCCACGTGAAGGGGTACTCGTCGGACACGGTGTGCCCGTCGGCGGAGACGATCTGCCATTCGACGGTGTACTTGCCGGAGTCGCCGAGTGCGGCGGCCGTGGTCATCGACGGCCCCTCGACGTCGACGCAGCCGTCCTCGTAGTACTTGCCGTCCGGGCCGACGATGCGGAACGCGAACCCGGACCCCGAGTCGCCGATGTCGAGCAGCTTGTCGTTCGTCGTGATGTCGAAGTTCTCCGGCAGCTCGGTCAGGGTGCCGCCGACCTCCGGGTCGGACGAGATCAGGTAGTTGTGCGCGCTGGCCGGACCCGCGAGCCCGAGGACCGCACCACCGGCGATCGCGACGGCCGCGGCGGTCCCGGCCACGAGCCTCCAGGCAGAGAACCGCGACCGGGACCGACGCGAGCCGCGCTGCGTCACTTGGCGGAGCTCCGACGACGCGTGCCGGCGACGGCGACGACCAGGGCGACGGCGCCGAGCACCAGGCCGCCGAGGCCGAGGAAGCGACCGACCAGGTCGGGGTCGCTTGAGGCGGTCGAGCCGGCGGCCTCGGCCGTCGGGGTCGCGGCGATCGGGTCGCCGTCGTCGTCCGTCGCCTCGGCGGCGGTCAGCGTGATCGAGGGGGCCGGGTGCTCGGGCTCGGCTTCGCCGGCCTTCTGTTCCTGGTTCCACTCGACGCTGCCCTTCTCGCAGGTCTGGATCGCGGGGAGCTCGACCAGGTCGCCGGCCTTGCCGTCCGGCAGCGAGAACGAGAGCGCGAAGGTGTCGCGCTCGTCGGCGGGCAGGGGGGTCTTCGCGGTGTACGTGACGCTGGTGACGCGCTCGGCGGCCGTCTCGGCGTGGTCCTCGTCGGATGCCGACGCCGACGGGTCGGTGTAGGGCTCGGTCGCCTTCGTGATCGTCCAGTTCGGGTTCACGGTGGGCGTGACCTCGATGACGGACTCCGGCACCTGGAACTGGATCTTCGTCGTGGGGGAGCCGTCGCAGCCGTGCGGGACCGAGAAGGTCGCCGTGGTGTACGAGTTCGCTGCGGTCGACGTGGCCGTGGCGGACACGTGCGCGCTGGCCGCCGTGGCGCTGCCGAGGACGATGACGGCTGCGACACCGAGGGTGACGGCGCCGCCGGCGGCGAGACGCTTCTGCATGGGGTTCCTTCCGGGGTGGTTCTGCACCTGCTGTTCTACAAGATGTAGAGAAGTCCGGATCACCGTAGCAGGCTCGCACGCCCTGGGCGAACGCGCGGGCGGATTCCGGAGGGGCATCGCGGTCGGTGTCACCGGTTGCGGTTAGGCTCGTGTCCACGACGAGGTGCCCACCAGCAGCGGTGCACCAGCGGTGGTGCGACAGCGCGGCCGGCATGTCCAATCAGGGAGGCACGGGAATGGCACGCATCGGAGAGAGCGGCGATCTCCTCAAGTGCTCGTTCTGCGGCAAGAGCCAGAAGCAGGTCCAGCAGCTCATCGCCGGACCGGGCGTCTACATCTGCGACGAGTGCGTCGAGCTCTGCAACGAGATCATCGAGGAACGTCTGGCCGAAGCCGGCGAGGACACCTCGAGCGGGGACTTCGAACTGCCCAAGCCGCGGGAGATCTTCGACTTCCTGCAGGAGTACGTCATCGGGCAGGACCCGGCGAAGCGCGCCCTCGCCGTTGCCGTCTACAACCACTACAAGCGCATCCGTGCGCAGGGCCAGATCACCGCCGCCGAAGACCGCGACGACATCGAGATCGCCAAGTCGAACATCCTGCTCATCGGCCCGACCGGCTGTGGCAAGACGTACCTGGCGCAGACGCTGGCCAAGCGCCTCAACGTGCCGTTCGCCGTCGCGGACGCCACCGCCCTGACCGAGGCCGGCTACGTCGGCGAGGACGTCGAGAACATCCTCCTCAAGCTCATCCAGGCCGCCGACTACGACGTGAAGCGTGCCGAGACCGGCATCATCTACATCGACGAGGTCGACAAGATCGCCCGCAAGGCCGAGAACCCGTCGATCACCCGCGACGTCTCGGGCGAAGGCGTGCAGCAGGCGCTGCTCAAGATCCTCGAGGGCACGGTCGCCTCGGTCCCGCCGCAGGGCGGCCGCAAGCACCCGCACCAGGAGTTCATCCAGATCGACACGACGAACGTGCTGTTCATCGTGGCGGGTGCGTTCGCCGGGCTCGAGGACATCGTGTCCTCGCGCGTCGGCAAGCGCGGGATCGGCTTCGGGGCACCCCTGCACAGTGCGACCGACCACCAGGACCTGTACTCCGAGGTGCTGCCGGAAGACCTGCACAAGTTCGGTCTGATCCCCGAGTTCATCGGTCGTCTGCCCGTCGTCACCACGGTGTCGCAGCTCGACCAGGCGGCGCTCATGCAGATCCTGACCGAGCCGAAGAACGCGCTGGTCAAGCAGTACCAGCGGATGTTCCAGATCGACGGCGTCGAGCTCGAGTTCGACCAGGGCGCGCTCGAGGCCATCGCGGACCTCGCGGTGCTGCGCCAGACGGGTGCCCGCGGGCTCCGGGCGATCCTCGAAGAGGTCCTCGGCCCGGTGATGTTCGACGTCCCGTCCGACGACGACGTCGCCCGCGTGGTGATCACCCGCGAGTCCGTGCTCGAGAACGCGGCGCCCACGATCGTGCCGCGTCCCCGGGCCAAGCGCGTCGAGAAGTCGGCGTAGCCCTCCGGAACCAGCGAACGGACACAGCACCACGGGATTCCGTGGTGCTGTGTCCGTTTCGTGGTGCGGTGCGGTGCGGTGCGGGGCGACGGCGCGCGGCGGCCTGCGCCGGCGCGCCTACTCGAGCCCGCGGCGCCGCAGCAGCGGGCCGACCTCGGCGTCGCGGCCGCGGAAGTCCCGGTACGCCTCGAGCGGGTCCTTCGCCCCGCCGACCCCGAGCAGACGCTCGGCGAACCGCTTGCCGGCCTCCCGGTCCAGCCCGCCGTTGTCGCGGAACCACTCCACCGTGTCGGCGTCGAGCACCTCGGACCAGATGTACCCGTAGTACCCGGCGTCGTACCCGCCCGAGAACGTGTGGGCGAAGTACGTCGACGAGTAGCGCGGCGGCACGGCCTCGACCGCGATGCCGGCGGCGTCCAGGGCGTCCCGCTCGAAGTCCTCGACGGACGTCACCGCTGCGGCGTCGGCCGCCGACAACCGGTGCCACGCCTGGTCGAGCAGTGCTGCGGCGAGGTACTCGGTCGTGCCGAAGCCCTCGTTGAACCCCTCGGACTCGCTGAGCCCCAGGACGAGCTCGGGCGGCAGGGGTGCTCCGGTCTCGTGGTGCTTCGCGTAGTTCGCCAGCACGGACGGCCACGACAGCCACATCTCGTTCACCTGGCTCGGGAACTCGACGAAGTCCCGCTCGACGTTCGTGCCGGAGAACCGCGGGTAGGTGGTGCGGGCGATGAGGCCGTGCAGGGCGTGGCCGAACTCGTGGAAGAGCGTCTCGACCTCGTCCTGGATGAGCAGGGTGGGGGAGCCGGCGGACGGCTTCGCGACGTTGAGGTTGTTGACCACGACGGGCAGGGTGCCGAGCAGCTCGGACTGCTCGACGACCGGGTTCATCCACGCGCCGCCGCGCTTGCCGTCACGCGTGTAGAGGTCGAGCAGGTACAGCCCCACGGGGTCGCCGTCGTCGCCGGTGACCTCGAAGACCCGGACCTCGTCGTTGTAGCCGTGCAGGTCCGGGCGCTCGGTGAAGCTCAGACCGTACAGGACACCGGCGGCGTGGAAGACCCCGTCGTGCAGGACCCGGTCGGCCTCGAAGTACGGGCGGAGCGCGGTGCTGTCCGCGGCGAACTGCTCGCCACGCAGGATCTCGGTGGCGTACGCCCAGTCCCACGACTCGATGTCGAACCCGACCGTGCGCGACCGGACCGCGCGCTCGTCGTCGGCGTTCCGTGCCGCGGCGCCGACGAGCGAGGACAGCAGCCCGTCGACGGCCTCGGGGGTCTTCGCCGTCTCGTCGGCGGTCACCACGGCGGCGTGGTTCGGGAACCCGAGCAGCTCGGCGCGCTCGGCCCGCAGCCGGACGATGCGGAGCAGCACCTCACGGTTGTCGTACTCGTTGCCGCGACGACCGCGGGCGAGCGAGGCGCGCATGATCCGCTCACGCAGGTCGCGGTTCGCCAGCGAGGACAGCCACGGGTGTCCGGTGTAGAGCGGCAGCGTGATGAGCCAGCCGTCCAGGCCCCGGTCGGCGGCAGCGGCGGCCGCGGCGGACTTCGCCCCGTCGTCGAGCCCCTCGAGCTCGTCCTCGCTCGTCACGTGCACGGCGGAGTGGTTGGTGTCCTCGAGCAGGTTCCGCTCGAAGGTCGTCGTGAGGGTCGAGAGCTCCTGGTTGATCGCGGTCAGACGCTCCTTGCCCGCGTCGTCGAGGCCCGCGCCCGCCAGGGTCATCTCGGCGTGGGTCCGCTCGACCAGGCGCAGCGCCTCACCGGTCAGCCCGGCGGCCGCGGCGCCGTCGAGCACCTCCTGTACGCGGGCGTACAGGCGGGAGTCGAGCGTGATCGCGTCACGGTGGGCGGCGAGGAGCGGGGAGACCTCGGCCTCGAGGTCGTGCAGCTCCGGCGTCGAGTCGGCCGACGACAGCGTGAAGAACACGTGGCTGACGCGGGTCAGCAGCTGCCCGGATCGCTCGAGTGCGACCAGGGTGTTCTCGACCGTCGGGGCGTGCGGGTCGGTGGCGATGGCCTCGACCTCGGCGCGCTGCTCGGCCATGCCGGCCTCGAACGCCGGTCGGTAGTGCTCGAGTCGCACGTCGCCGAAGGGCGGCAGGGCGTAGGGGAGGGTGCTCGGGACGTCGAACGGGGTTGCCATCTGCCCACCCTATGCACGGGTGCTGGAGTCCGTTCCTTCCCATGACACCCGGACTGGGAAGCGGGATCGGGCATACCTGGTCGAAAGAACCGACCGAGTACGCCCGGAACGACCAGGTACGCCCGGAACGACCCGGCACGCGCACCCGCGCCCAGCGCGACCAGCAGACGGACGGGAGGCCCGTGGCGGCGCCGCCACGGGCTTCCCGTCCGCATCGCGGTCGCGTGTCAGCGCATCGCGGCGTCGATCAGGGTCACCGCGGCACGACGCGCGTGCGCGGCCGGCGCCGTGGTGCCGGCGATGGCCGCGGTGGTCTGCGCGCCCTCGGCGAGCAGTGCGAGCTGCGCGGCGAGTTCCTCGGCGTGCTCGGGGTCGGCGACGACCTCGGCGGTGAGTCGCTGCACGAACTGCTGGAACGAGTCCTTGTGCTCGCGCGCGATCTCGGCGACGGCGGGCGAGGTCGCGCCGAGCTCGCCGAACGCGTTGATGAACCCGCAGCCGCGGAACGTGTCGTCGCCGAACCACGACTCCAGGAAGTCGTAGACCGCCAGGAGCTTGTCGCGCGGGCTGGCCGCAGCCTCGACCGCGCCGTGCACACCCTGCTCCCACATGTCGTGGCGGCCGGCGAGCACCGCGGCGATGAGCTGCTCCTTGCCGGGGAACGCCGCGTACAGCTTCTTGAGGGAGACCCCTGCGCCCGTGCGGATCTCGTCCATCCCCACGGACTGGATCCCGCGCGTGTAGAACAGCTGGTCCGCGACCTCGACGATGTGTGCTCGGACGTTCGGCTCGACGGTGCTGGTGGCCATGTGTGTACCCCGTTCCCTGAGTGTTCACCGTTCTCGAGTTGCGCTGGGAACGGGCGTTCTCTACTGTAGTCCACATCGGCGGAGAACGATCGTTCTCCGCGATACTCAGGGAAGGAACGATCATGGGTGCCATCACCGTCGGAACCGAGAACAGCGTCGACATCGAACTCCACTACGAGGACAAGGGCCAGGGGCAGCCGATCGTGCTGATCCACGGCTTCCCCCTCGACGGCAACTCGTGGGAGGGGCAGGTCCCGATGCTCCTCGAGGCCGGCTACCGCGTCATCACGTACGACCGCCGTGGCTTCGGCCAGTCCTCGCAGCCGTCCACCGGCTACGACTACGACACCTTCGCCGACGACCTGCACACGGTCCTGACGACCCTCGACCTGCGCGACGTGATCCTCGTCGGCTTCTCGATGGGCACCGGCGAGATCGCCCGCTACATCGGCCGCCACGGTGAGGACCGGATCGCGAAGGTCGCGTTCCTCGCCTCGCTCGAGCCGTTCCTCGCCATCACCGACGACAACCCCGACGGCGCCGGCCCGATGTCGTTCTTCGAGGGCATCGCCGCCGAGGTGGCGAAGGACCGCTACGCGTACTTCACGAACTTCTACCAGGACTTCTTCAACCTGTCGGAGAACCTCGGCACCCGCATCTCCGAGGAGCAGGTCCGCAACGCCTGGAACATCGCGGCCGGCTCCGGCTCGATCGCGTCCGCCGCAGCACCCCTGACCTGGCCGACCGACTTCCGCCAGGACATCCCGAAGGTCACCGTCCCCGCCCTGATCGTGCACGGCACGTCGGACAACATCCTCCCGATCGACGCCACCGGCCGACGCTTCACCCAGGCGCTGCCCGCGGCGGAGTACGTCGAGATCGAGGGCGCCCCGCACGGCCTGCTCACCACGCACACCGCCGAGGTGAACGAGGTCCTGCGCACCTGGCTCGCCGAGTCCTGATCCCTCGGCGATCACGCGGGCGCTCCCCGGCGGGGGCGCCCGCATCGTGAGCACAAATGGTCGGGTTCCCACCGGGGACCCGACCATTTCTGCACTCCAAGCGAACCGCGCGCAGCGCGCGCCGCGCGCCGCGCGCCCCCGCGCCGCGCGCTAGTCCTCTTCGCCTGCGTCGTCGGGGTTCGTCACCTGGGCGTGCCCGGCGTCGTCGAGGTGGATCGAGGTGCCGTCGTCGAGCTCGACGATCGGCTTGCCCTCCAGGAACGTCAGGGTCCACCCCCAGGTCCCCGTGTCGACGGACTCCGCCGCGAGCTCGTCCTCGACCCCGCGCACGGCGACGACCATCGTCTCGGGCAGTCGCGCAGGCGGCTCCCCACCCACGTTCCAGCGTGTGCCCAACTGCATCCGTGCCTCCAGTCCGGTGGTTGACGGGCCGGGTCACCAAGGCGACCCGGCCCGGACAGGCGACGTTACGCCTGCTGCTCCGCGAGCTCGATCTCGGTGACGGCGAGCTCGTCGCCGTCGACGAACGACAGGTTCTCGATGCGGCCGACGGCCGCCAGGTCGACCGCCGCGCGCTCGATGAGCACCCGCGTCTCGGCGGGCGCCGCGACGACCGCACGCGTCACGGGCGTCTTCTGGGACGCCTTCGCCGCCGTCTTCGCACCGCGGATCCCGATGAGCGCCTGTCCGACGGCCGCGAGCAGCCCGGTGGGGGCCGCGTCGGTGGGCAGGTCGGCCGCGGTCGGCCAGGAGGCCCGGTGCACGCTGGTGTCGTGGGTCCAGGCCCACACCTCCTCCGTCGCGTACGGGAGGAACGGTGCCAGCAGTCGGAGCAGCACGTCGATCGCGCCGCGCAGCGCCAGGACCGCGCTCGCCTGCGTCTCGTGCGTCGCGTCGGACGCGGTGCCGTAGGCGCGCTCCTTCACGAGCTCGAGGTAGTCGTCGCAGAACGTCCAGAAGAAGCGCTCGGTGATCTCGAGGGCCCGGGCGTGGTCGAACCCGTCGAACGCCGCGGTGGCCTGCTCGACGACCGCACCGAGCTCGGCGAGCATGTCGACGTCGAGCGCCTCGGTGACGCTCGTGGCGCCCTCGGGCAGCGGGAAGCCGTAGACGAACTTCGCCGCGTTGAGCACCTTGATCGCCAGACGACGGCCGACCTTGATCTGCTTCGGGTTCTGCGGGTCGAAGGCCGCGTCCGTGCCGAGCTTGGACGAGGCCGCCCAGTAGCGGACCGCGTCGGCGCCGTGCTGCTCGAGGATCGACAGCGGCGTGACGACGTTGCCCTTCGACTTCGACATCTTCTTGCGGTCGGGGTCGACGATGAAGCCGGAGATCGAGGCGTGCTTCCACGGCACCACGTCGGCCTCGAGCTGGCTGCGGAGCACGGTCGTGAACAGCCAGGTGCGGATGATGTCCTGCGCCTGCGGGCGGACGTCGTACGGGTACACCAGGTCGTAGAGCGCCGGGTCGGTCTCCCACTTGCCCGCGAGCTGCGGGGTGAGCGACGAGGTGGCCCAGGTGTCCATGACGTCGAGCTCGCCCTGGAACCCGCCGGCCACGCCGCGCTGGTCCTCGGTGAAGCCGGGGGCGGGCTCGGAGGCCGGGTCGACGGGCAGCTGCGCCTCGGTCGGGACGATCGGCTGGTCGAACACCGGGTTGCCGTCGGCGTCGAGCGGGTACCAGACGGGCAGCGGCACGCCGAAGAAGCGCTGGCGCGAGATGAGCCAGTCGCCGGACAGGCCCCCGACCCAGTTGTCGTAGCGGACGCGCATGAAGTCCGGGTGGAACGCGATCTCCTCGCCGCGCTGGCGGAGCGTGCTCTTCAGCTGCTCGTCGCGCGCGCCGTTGACGATGTACCACTGGCGGGTCGACACGATCTCGAGGGGCTTGTCGCCCTTCTCGAAGAACTTCACCGGGTGCTGGATGGTCTTGACGTCACCGATCAGCTCGCCGGACTCCGTCAGCGCGTCGACGACGACCTTCTTGGCCGAGAACACGGTCTTGCCGGCCATCTCGGCGTAGAGCTCCCGGCCCGTCGCGGACTCGATCCAGGCGGGCTCGTCCGAACGCACGCGGCCGTCGAAGCCGATGATCGCGCGGTTCGGCAGCTGCAGCTCGCGCCACCACACGACGTCGGTGGTGTCACCGAAGGTGCAGACCATCGCGATGCCGGCACCCTTGTCCTTCTGCGCCAGGTGGTGTGCGAGCACCGGGACCTCGACGTCGAACAGGGGGGAGCGGACCGTGGTGCCGAAGAGGTCCTGGAACCGCTCGTCGTCCGGGTGCGCGACCAGGGCGACGCAGGCCGGCAGGAGCTCGGGGCGGGTGGTCTGGATGACGACGTCGTCGCCGCCGTCGGTGCGGTGGAAGGCGATGCCGTGGTACGCGCCGGGCATCTCCTTGTCCTCGAGCTCGGCCTGTGCGACCGCGGTGCGGAACGTGACGTCCCACAGGGTCGGGGCGTCGGCCTGGTAGGCCTCGCCGCGCTCGAGGTTGCGCAGGAACGCGCGCTGGGCGCTGGCCCGCGAGGTGTCGTCGATGGTGCGGTACGACTGGGTCCAGTCGACCGACAGGCCGAGCGTGCGGAAGAGCTCCTCGAACTGCTGCTCGTCCTGCACGGTCAGGCGCTCGCACAGCTCGATGAAGTTGCGGCGCGACACGGGCAGCTGGTCGGCGGCCTTCGAGGACTTGCCGTCCCCGCCCTCGAACGGCGGCGTGAACTCGGGGTCGTACGGCAGCGTCGGGTCGCAGCGGACGCCGTAGTAGTTCTGTACACGGCGCTCGGTGGGCAGACCGTTGTCGTCCCAGCCCATCGGGTAGAAGACGTGCTTGCCGCGCATGCGCTCGAACCGGGCCTTGAGGTCGGTGTGCGTGTACGAGAACACGTGCCCGATGTGCAGCGAGCCGGAGGCGGTGGGCGGCGGGGTGTCGATCGACCAGACGGCGTCACGGTGACCGGCGGCGTCGCGGTCGAAGCGGTAGGTGCCGTCCTGTTCCCAGACCGGCCCCCAGACCTGCTCCAGTCCGTCGACGCTCGGCTTCTCGGGCATGGGCTTGGTCATGGGTGTGCCTTCCGTACGTGTGTGCGGCACCGAGTCCGTGATGAGGTGCCTGAGTGTTCCGCGCCTGACGCGCGGTGCCCCAATCGTAGCGGCCGCGCACGCGCACGCAGGCGGACGAACCGGTCGGACGCGGCCATCACCGAGCAGCGCCTAGCACACCGAACTGTCGGACACGCCCGGAGCCTGCTAGTCTTCCTGGGTTTGTCCGGCGAGCGCAGGGTTCGCAGGAGCTGCAACGTCGCCGTCCGCCGGACGCCCGAAGGAAGCACCGCACCCCGGAGGAACGACTTGGCACCGAACAACGCACCCCACCCGCACGGCGATCGGCCGTTGCGCACGAAGGGCGCCGCGAAGCGCGCTCGTCGCGACCTCACGAAGGACGACGTCACGGTCGTCGAGGAGTCGCTGCTCAAGCGTGCCGTCGCGGCTGCCGCGCTCGGCAACGCCATGGAGTGGTTCGACTTCGGCATCTTCGCGTACCTGACGGTCACCATCTCGCAGGTGTTCCTGCCGCAGGGCGACCCGGCCGCGAACATCGTCGCCACGTTCGGCTTCTTCGCCGCAGCGTTCATCGTGCGCCCGATCGGTGGCGCCGTGTTCGGCCCGATCGGCGACAAGATCGGCCGACAGAAGGTCCTCGCGCTGACGATGATCCTGATGGCCGCCGGCACGCTCATGATCGGCCTGATCCCGTCGTACGACACGATCGGCTTCTGGGCCCCGGTCCTGCTGCTCGTCGCCCGCTTCGTGCAGGGCTTCTCGACCGGTGGTGAGTACGGCGGCGCCGCGACCTTCATCGCCGAGTACTCGCCCGACAAGCGCCGTGGGTTCATGGGCTCGTGGCTCGAGTTCGGCACCCTCGCCGGCTACGTGCTCGGCGCCTCGATCGTCACCGGCCTGCAGTTCGGCCTGTCCGAGGACGCCCTGCTCAGCTGGGGCTGGCGCATCCCGTTCATCATCGCGGGCCCCCTCGGCCTGATCGGCCTCTACCTGCGCCTCAAGCTCGAGGAGACCCCGGCGTTCCAGAAGCAGCAGGAGCAGGCCGCCGAGCGCGAGGGCCAGAAGACCCCGTTCCTCAAGCTCTTCGCCGAGAACTGGCGCTCGCTCATCATCTGCATCGGCCTGGTCCTGGTCTTCAACGTGACCGACTACATGCTGCTGTCGTACATGCCGACCTACCTCGAGCAGAACCTCGGCCAGAACGCCACGTTCGGCCTGATCCTCATCGTCATCGTGATGCTGCTCATGATGGTCGTCATCACCTTCGGTGGCCGGCTGTCCGACAGGTTCGGGCGTCGTCCGGTGCTCGCCGCCGGCTGCATCGGCTTCATCCTGCTGTCCTGGCCGGCCCTCAAGCTGGTCCAGACCGGCACCGGTGTCGGCGTCTTCGCCGGCCTGCTGATCCTCGGCGTCGTCCTGGTCACGTTCACCTCGACCATGCCGTCGACGCTGCCCGCGCTGTTCCCGACGATCATCCGCTACGGCGCCCTGGCGATCGCGTTCAACGTGTCCGTGTCGCTCTTCGGCGGGACCACCCCGCTCGCGACCGCCGCGCTCATCAACGCCGCGAAGGACGCCGGGTACGGCTGGGCCGAGGACATCCCCGCGTTCTACCTGATGCTCGCCGCCGTGATCGGCCTGGTCGCGGTGTACTTCACCAAGGAGACCGCCGCGAGCCCGCTCATGGGCTCCGGCCCGACGGTCGGCTCCGAGGACGAGATCGCCGGCGTGATCGAGGACTACAACGACCCGACGTCGGAGCTCGCGCAGTCCGACTGGGCGAAGGACTTCTCGACGAGCGAGATCCCGATCATCTCGGCCGACGCCCAGAAGGAACCCTCCGGTTCCTGACCACGGGGCCGCCCCGCGGCAACCCGGCCAGGAGGCCCGGTGCACGTTCCGTCTCGGAACGCGCCCCGGGCCTCCTGGCCGTTCCAGGGCCGTCGGTGACGTCACGCGCGCAGCGACAGTCCACGGGTGCGAGCGCGCGTGGAGTGTCGCTCAGCCCGCGAGGTCGGCTGCGGTCCCCGCTGCGGGGCCGGCTGCCAGCCGCTCCGCGGCGTGCAGCAGCCGCGCGGTCACCGGGTGCGCCGGGCGCGCGAAGACCTCGGCGGCGGGGCCGTGCTCGACGACCGCGCCGCGGTGCACCACGAGGACGTCGTCGGCCATCCGCCGGACCGCCCGCAGGTCGTGCGACACGAACACCATCGCCACGCCGGTCTCGTCGCGGAGCCGTTCGAGCAGCCGCAGCACGGCGTCCTGCACCGTGGCGTCGAGGGCGGTCACCGGCTCGTCGAGCACGATCACCTCGGGGTCGGTCGCCAGCGCACGGGCGATCGCGAGCCGCTGTCGTTGCCCGCCGGACAGGGTGCGAGGGGAGCGGGGCCGCAGCACGGGGTCGAGGTCGACCTGCCGCAGGGCCGCGTCGACCCGGTCGCCGAGCGCACCGCGCGCCCGCCGTTCGTCACCGCGTGAGAACGCGTCGGCGAGGACCCGCTCCACGTTCCACCGTTCGTCGAAGGTCGCGCCGGGGTCCTGCACGACGGCCGCGACCCGGTGCCGTCGGGGGCGTCGCTCGCGCTCGGGCAGCGGGACCCACGGTTCGTCGTCGAGCGTGACCGTGCCGGCGTCGGGTGTCTCGAGCCCGAGGAGCATCCGCGCCAGCGTCGTCTTGCCCGAGCCCGACGCGCCGATCACCCCGAGCACCCGGCCGCGTTCGAGCCCGAACGACACGTCGTCGACCGCGAGCACCCCGTCGTACTCCCGCGAGAGCCCCTGCGCCGCGAGCACGGCCCTCGCACCGTGCGAGGTTGCCCGCTCGGTGCCGCGGCTGCCGATCGCCGCACGGTGCGGAGTCGTGCGGTCGGTGCGAGGTTGGCCGCTCGGTGCATCGTCAGACGGCTGCACGGAGCCATCGACCTCGCACCGGTCTGCGAGATCGGCACCGTGCGCCGGCGCGGGCGCAGCCGCCGCGGCAGCACCGGCAGCCGCCGCAGCAGCACCGGCAGCACGCACCAGCGCCCGGGTCGCGGGGTGCACCGGCGCCGCGAAGACCTCGGCGACCGCACCCTGCTCGACGATGCGGCCCTCGTGCACGACGGCGACCCGGTCGGCCCACCCCGCGACGAGCCCCAGGTCGTGCGTGATGACGAGCAGTCCGGCACCGCGGGCCTGCGCGGCTCGCAGCTGTTCCATCACGGTGACGGCGACCCCGGCGTCGAGCGCCGTCGTCGGTTCGTCGGCGACCAGCAGCGCGGGGGACCCGACGGTGGCCGCGGCGATGAGGGCCCGCTGTCGCATCCCACCAGACAGTGTCCCGGCGAGCCGGCCGTCGGTCGCGATGTCCGGGTCGAGGCCCACCGCGGCCAGGGCGTCGCGCACGGCGTCCACGCGCTCGGCCGCACGCATCTCGGTGTGCAGGCGGAGGCTGTCGGCGACCTCGCGCCCGACCGGGCGCAGCGGGTCCAGCGCGCCCAGGGCCTCCTGGCCGACGTAGCCGACCCGCGCTCCCCGCAGCCGACGCCACCGCCGGTCCGTGTACCCGTCAACGTCGACGCCGTCGACCGTGAACACGTCGGCGTGCACGGCGGCGCCGGGCGCGGACAGGCCGAGCACGGCGCGGGCGGTGACGGTCTTGCCGGAACCGGACGCCCCGACCAGGGCGACGCACTCGCCGGCGTCGACGCGCAGGTCGACACCGTGCACGATCGGGGTGCCGCCGATGGCGACGGTGAGCCCGCGGACGTCGAGGACGGCGCTCACCGCGCGGCCCCGGTCCGTCGGATCGCCCGGCCGAGCACGGTGACGGCGGTCGCGAGCACCACGATCGCGAGTCCGGGGAAGGTGCTCATCCACGGCGCGGTCTGCAGGTAGGTGCGACCGTCGGCGAGCATCGCGCCCCACTCCGGCGCGGGCGGGGGCGTGCCGACCCCGAGGTAGCTCAGCGCCGAGGCCCACACGACCGCCTGCCCGACCCCGAGCGTGGCGACGGCGACGACGGGCCAGAGCGCCGTCGGCAGCACGTGCCGGACCACGGTGCGGGCGGGGGAGCGGCCGAGCAGCACCGCCGTCTCGACCACCTGCGAACTCCGGGCGGCCCGGACCAGGCCGCGCACGATCCGGGCGTAGCCGGGAGCGGTCGCGAACCCGACCGCGAGCACCGCCGGCACCGGACCCGGACCGGTCACGGCGATGACGACGAGGGCGACGAGCAGCAGCGGCAGGGTGAACGCGACCTCGGTGACGCGGCCGATGACGGCGTCGAGCAGGCGTCCGGGTCGTCCGGCCCCGGCACCGAGCCCGGCGACGACGCCGAGCAGGACGCCCACGCCGCCGCCGATCAGGGTCGCGGCGACGCCGACGACGAGCGATGCCCGGGTCCCTGCGACCACCCGCGCCAGGACGTCGCGTCCGGACTCGTCGGTGCCGAACGGGTGCGCGCCGCTCGGCGCGGCCAGGGCATCTGCGGGGTGCACCGCGAGCGGGTCCCCGCCGCCGAGCAGGGCGGGCCACACCGCCGCCACGACGGCGACCAGGACGACCACCCCCGCGGCGATGCCGCCGGCGCCGAGCGTCCCCCCACGGACGCGCTCGGTGCCGGCGGCGGTCTGGTGGCCGGGCGCTCCGGTCTGGAGGCCCGGGTCGGCGATCCCGCTCACCGCGCGTCCGCCGGACGGCCGGGCCCACGGCGTCGCGCAGCACCGGGGCGCGGGGTCGCGTTCCGTGCGGTGCTGCGCGGGTCGACGGCACGCTCGACCAGGTCGGCCACGGCCAGTACGACGACGTACGCGGCCGCCGACACCATCGCGATGCCGGCGACGAGCGGCATGTCCCGCTGGGTGACCGCGGTGACCAGGGCACGGCCGATGCCGGGCAGGGCGAACACGGACTCGACGACCACCGCTCCGGAGACGAGCGACCCGAAGGCCCACGCGGACAGCGCGATCCCGGGCAGGGCGGCGTGCCGGAGCAGGTGCCGTCCGAACAGGCCGAGGCGGGTCTCACCCCGGCCCCGGGCGGCGAGTGCGAAGGCGGAACGCTGCGCGTCGACCACGCCGTCGCGCACGGTCTCGGCCAGGTACCCGGCGACCGGCACGGCCACGGTCAGCACCGGGAGCACCCAGCCGCGAGCGGTGCCGTCACTGACCGCCGGCACCCACCCCAGGGACGTGGCGAACACCACGATGAGCACGCTGCCGAGCCAGAAGTGCGGCATCACGCTCGCGGTGACGCTCAGGGCGCTGGTGAGCCCGGCGGCGATCCGGCCGCGCTGCGTCGAGGCCCACGCGGCGACGATCGCCAGCACCCAGGCGACGACGAGGCCGGCGACCGCGAGCGTCAGCGTGACGGGCAGCTGCTGGGCGAGGAGCGTCGCGACCGGGGTGCGGAAGGCGTACGAGTCGCCGAGCTGCCCGGTCGCCAGGCGTCCGAGGAACACCGCGTACTGCACCAGGACCGGCTGGTCGAGGCCGTACTCGTGGCGGACCTGGGCGACGGCCTCGGCCGAGGCCTGCGACCCCGGTCCGCCCAGGATCGCGAGCGCCGGGTCACCGGGGATGAGCCGGATCGCGACGAAGACGATCGTCGCGACGGCCCAGAGCACGCCGGTGCCCCCGGCGAGCCGCCGGAGGGCCCACCAAACCCATCGCATCCGCGTCAGCGGTCGATCCAGGCGGTGCCGAACCAGGGCGTCGAGACCGGGGTGGTCCGGATGCCGTGCACGGACGAGCGCACCAGGAAGTGGTTCTGCTGGTCGTACAGGGGGAGCACGGTGTCGCTCGCCAGGATCGCCTTCTGGGCCTGCTCGTACAGGTCGGCGCGCTCGTCGGCGTCCGAGGTGCGGGCGGCCTGCTCGAGCAGCCGGTCGACGTCGGGGTCGTCGAGCTGGGCAAGGTTCGCGAAGTAGCCGGACGGTGCGGGTTCGATGCTCGCGCTGTCGTACAGGATGCGCAGGACGTCGGGACCGACCTTCGTGTACGGGGCGCTGACGACGTCGTACTCGTTCGCGGCGAGGGCGGCGTACCAGCTGGACAGGTCGAGTTCGTCGAGCACGACCTTGAACCCGACGGCCTTCTCGGACGCCTGGATCTGCTGGAACAGGCTGCGCTCGGCCGGCACCGACTGGTTCGTCGAGACGGGGAACGTCACGGTGAGCTGCTGGCCGTCCTTCTCGCGGATGCCGTCCGACCCGACCTTCCACCCGGCGTCGTCGAGGAGCTGCTTGGCCTTGGTGGGGGAGTAGTCGAACCGGCTCTTCTCCGAGTACGCGAGCGGCTCAGCGCTCGAGAGCACCGAGTACGAGCGCTTCGCGGTGCCGAGGAACAGCGACTGCAGGCCGGGGTCGATCTCGGCACCGGCGATGAAGGCCTGGCGCACTGCTTCGTCACGGAAGACCCCGTGCCCGGAGTTCAGCTCGAGCCGGTTCGAGGCGCCGGGGCGCGGGGCGTCGAGGTCGCGGATGGCGCCCTTCGCCGACGCGGCCTTGAGCTGGTCGGGCTGGGCGTTGTCGATCACGTCGACCTGGCCGGACTGCAGTGCGGCGTAGCGCGAGGTCGAGTCCGGCAGGAACCGCCACGTGATGCCGGACAGGCGCGGCTTCGTCGCGCCCCAGTAGTCGGTGTTCTTCGTCAGGGTGACGCGGTCGCCGTGCTTCCAACCGGTGACCTCGAAGGGGCCGGTGCCGACGGGGGACTCGCAGTTCGTCGCCTGCTTCCGTTCGAGCGCCTTCGGGGACTCCATGCCGACCCAGGGCTGCGAGAAGGACTCGAGCAGCGCGCTGTCCGGCCGGCTCAGCGTCAGCGTGACGGTGTGCTCGTCGGTGGCGGTCGCCTTCGTGATGGACTGCAGCGCCAGGTACCCGGTGCTCGAGGCGGTGGCCGGGTCCTGCACGTGCTCGATGTTCGCCACGACCGCGGCGGCGTCGAACGGGGTGCCGTCGGTGAAGGAGACGTCGTCACGCAGGGTGAACGTCAGGGTCTTCCCGTCGTCGCTCGTGCTCCACTTCGTCGCGAGTTCCGGCGTGGGCTTGCCGTCCTCGAGCCCGACGAGCTCCTCGATGTACTGCGTCGCCAGGAGCGCCTGCGGGTAGTTGCCGCCGACGTGCGGGTCGAGGCAGGTCGGTTCGGCGTCGCCGGAGGCGTAGGTGAGCGTGCCGCCCGCGACCGGGGTGCTGCTCCCGGTGCTCGTGCCCGGTCCGCTGCAGGCAGCCAGGACGAGCAGGACCGCCGAGGCGCCCGCGACGGCGGTGAGGGTTTTCTGTACTGAGTCCAAGATCATGGCTGAACGAGTCTAGCGGTTTACTGGGGCCCATGGACGAACCGATCCGCCGCGGTGGCCGACCCCGACGCTCGAGCGCCGAGGTGCTCGCGGACGCCGCCGCCGAGCTCTTCCTCGAGCAGGGGTACGGACGCACCACGGTCGACCAGATCGCCGCCCGCGCCGGGGTCAGCCGTGCGACGTTCTTCAACTACTTCCCGGCGAAGGCCGACGTGATGTGGCTCGAACTCGACGCCGCCGTCGCCGGGCTGCCCGGGTACCTCGCCGCGTCGACCGAGCCGAGCGTCGTGCGGGCCGTCGAGCAGGCGCTCCTCGCCGCAGCCCGTGCCCACGACCCCGAGCGCGTGCCGTGGGCCGTCGCGCAGGCCGAGGTCATGGGCATCGGGCCCGAGCTGGTGGCGGGCGTCGCGGTCCGGGTGACGGCGCAGCACGAGGCCGTCGCCGCCTTCGTCGCGGGCCGCACGGGGGAGCAGCCGCGCTCGCTCTGGCCGCAGACGGTGTCCGGCGCGATGCTCGGTGCCGCCGCCGCGGCGTTCGGGGTGTGGGTCACCGACGGGGTCGGCCGCCGTGCGCTCGTCGAGTACGTCGCGGCGGCGCTCACCCCGGTGGTCGCGGGCCTCGACGCCCGCTGACTAGTCGGCGTCTTCGCGCGACGCCGCCTCGACGGCGAGACGCCGCTGAAACCGGCGGCGTCTCGAGCACATGCCGGCGTCTTGCTGACACGCCGGCGTCTTGCGCCACGAACTCCGCCGCCGGCCACCCACCCAGTCGACGCTCAGTCCGTGCGCAGGGTCCCCGCGCCACCGGACGCCACGTCCGACGCCGTCCCGTCGCGCACGACCTCGGGCACGTCGCCGTCGGTCGGCACCAGCGACTCGTCGCCCGGGTAGCTCAGGGTGAGGACGGCCTCCTCGATGTACGGGCTGTCCTCGAGCGACTGCTCGACGTCACGCAACCGCACCGCCACGTGCTCCTCGGTCTCGTTACCCGTCAGGTCGACGGCCGCGACGAGGTACACCCGCGACGGCCCCACGAACTCCAGGTGCAGGTAGGTGACCCGCTCGACCTGCGACCGGCCCAGCAGCTCGACGAGCACCGCGTTCTCGAGCTCCGGGGACGTGCTCTCGCCGAGCAGGAACCGGCGGTTGCGGTCGATCAGGACGATCGCGACGACCCCGAGCAGCACACCGATCGCGATGGAGCCGAGCGCGTCGAAGACCGCCAGCCCGGTGACCTGGTGCAGGAACACCCCGAGGAACGCCACGACCAGGCCGATCAGCGCCGCCGCGTCCTCGGCGAACACCGCACGGAGCGTCGGGTTCGACGACTGCAGCACGTGCCGCAGCACCGGGACCTTGCGCTTCGTCGCGGCGCCGTGCGCCTGCCGGTACGCCTGCAGGAAGCTCGTGCCCTCGAGCAGGAACGCGACCCCGAGCACGACGTAGTTGAGCACCACGTCCTCGGCCGGCCCGGTGTCCCCGAACTCCGAGATGCCGTGGTAGATCGAGACGATCGCCCCGGCCGTGAACAGGCCGAACGCGGCGAACATCGACCAGATGTACGTCTCGCGTCCGTACCCGAGCGGGTGCGCGGTGTCCCGCTTCTTGCCGCCCCGTCGTTCCGCGACGAGCAGGAACACCTCGTTGCCGGTGTCCGCCCAGGAGTGCGCCGCCTCGGCCACCATCGAGGCCGAACCCGAGACGAGCGAGGCGACGGTCTTCGCGATCGCGACGAGCAGGTTCGCCCCGAACGCGATCAGGACGGTGACGAGTGACTCGGGGCGTTCTTCTGCGGGCATCACTCAAGCATGCTCCCGTCCGGTAAAGTCGTGTTCCAAGAGCGTCGATCCGGCCATCACCGGGGAGCTTCCGGAAGAACACGGGGCGCACCAGCGCCTCCGTCAGTAGAACCGGGCGGGTTCGGGACCGTCACCACCCCCGACACAGAGTGGTCGCACAGCGCACGTTGGGCGGCAAACGAGGTGGTACCGCGGAACCTGTTTCCGTCCTCGTGGAGATCGAGCGAACCCACAAGGAGTCCCGGTGCCGTACCCGTTGAACGCCGATGCCGATGGCGTCGTCCCCTCGCCGAGCTTCCCCGCCGTCGAGCGGGGCATCCTCGCCTTCTGGAAGCGCGACGACACGTTCCAGGCGTCCATCGACGCGCGACAGGGCTGCCCGGAGTGGACCTTCTACGACGGCCCGCCCTTCGCCAACGGCCTGCCGCACTACGGGCACCTGCTGACCGGGTACGCCAAGGACGTCTTCCCGCGCTACCAGACCATGCGCGGCAAGCAGGTGCACCGCCGCTTCGGCTGGGACACCCACGGCCTGCCCGCCGAGCTCGAGGCGATGCGGCAGCTCGGCATCACCGAGAAGCACGAGATCGACGCCATGGGCATCGACGTCTTCAACGCCGCCGCCAAGAAGTCGGTGCTGCAGTACACCGACGAGTGGCAGGAGTACGTCACCCGCCAGGCGCGCTGGGTCGACTTCGAGGACGACTACAAGACCCTCGACGTCACCTTCATGGAGAGCGTGCTCTGGGCGTGGAAGCAGCTCTGGGACAAGGGCCTGGCGTACGAGGGCTTCCGGGTCCTGCCGTACTGCTGGAACGACCAGACACCGCTGTCCAACCACGAGCTGCGCATGGACGACGACGTCTACAAGATGCGCCAGGACCAGTCCGTCACCGTCTCGTTCCCGCTGCACGGCGACCGCGCTTCCGCGCTCGACCTGACCGGTGTGCGCGCGCTCGCCTGGACGACGACCCCCTGGACCCTCCCGACGAACGCCGCCCTCGCGGTCGGTCCGGAGATCAAGTACGCGGTCGTCCCGGCAGGGCCTGGAGGCGCGGCTGACGGTGCCGACGCCGGTTCCGTCTCCTACCTGCTCGCGTCCGACACCGTGGCCGCGCACGCGAAGGAGCTCGGCTACGCCTCGGGTGACGAGGCGCTCGCCGCCGTCGCGCGCACGCTGACGGGCACCGAGCTCGACGGCGTCGAGTACGAGCGTCTGTTCAACTTCCTGGCCGACGCCGAGGGCTACGAGAACGCGTGGCGCATCCTGGTCGCCGAGTACGTCGAGACCGGTGAGGGCACCGGCATCGTGCACCAGGCCCCGGCCTACGGTGCCGACGACCAGGAGGTCTGCGCCGCCGCCGGCATCCCCGTCGTGCTGTCCCTCGACGAGGGCGGCGTCTTCACGTCGCAGTTCGGCGAGGTCGCCGGCATGCTCTGGTCGGACGCGAACAAGCCACTGACCAAGGCGGTCCGCGACGCCGGGCGACTGCTCCGCCAGGCGTCCTACGAGCACAGCTACCCGCACTGCTGGCGGTGCCGGAAGCCCCTCATCTACAAGGCCGTCTCGTCGTGGTTCGTCCGCGTCACCGAGCTCCGCGACCGCATGGGCCAGCTCAACCAGGACATCAACTGGGTGCCGGACAACGTCAAGGACGGCCAGTTCGGCAAGTGGGTGGGCAACGCCATCGACTGGTCGGTCTCGCGCAACCGTTACTTCGGCACGCCGATCCCGGTGTGGCAGTCCGACGACCCCGAGTACCCGCGCACCGACGTGTACGGCTCGCTCGCCGACATCGAGCGCGACTTCGGTCGCCTGCCGGTGAACGCCGAGGGTGAAGTCGACCTGCACCGGCCGTTCATCGACGACCTGACGCGGCCGAACCCCGACGACCCGACGGGCAACTCCACGATGCGCCGGATCACCGACGTGTTCGACGTGTGGTTCGACTCCGGCTCGATGCCGTACGCCCAGGTGCACTACCCGTTCGAGAACCGCGAGTGGTTCGAGTCGCACAGCCCGGCCGACTTCATCGTCGAGTACATCGGGCAGACGCGCGGCTGGTTCTACGTCATGCACGTGCTCTCCACCGCGCTGTTCGACCGGCCGGCGTTCCAGAACGTCATCAGCCACGGCATCGTCCTCGGCTCGGACGGCCAGAAGATGTCGAAGTCGCTCCGGAACTACCCGGACGTCTCCGAGGTCTTCGACCGCGACGGTGCCGACGCCATGCGCTGGTTCCTGATGTCCTCGTCGGTGATCCGCGGCGGCAACCTCGTCGTCACCGAAGAGGGCATCCGCCAGGGCGTCCGCGAGTTCATGCTGCCGCTGTGGTCGACGTACTACTTCTTCACCCTGTACGCGAACGCCTCGGGCCCCGACGGGTACCGGGCCCAGCGCCGGACCGACTCGACCGACGTGCTCGACCGGTACCTGCTCGCGAAGACCCGGGTCCTCGTCACCGACGTCCGGACACACCTCGACGCGCTCGACACCCCGCTCGCAGCCCAGGCCGTCCGCGACTTCGCCGACGTGCTCACGAACTGGTACGTCCGCCGCTCGCGCGACAAGTTCTGGACCGGGGCCGACGCGGACGCCGGCGCCGAGACCCGTGCGGCGTTCGACACGCTGTACACCGTGCTCGAGACCCTGAACCGGGTCGCCGCCCCGCTCGCGCCGCTCGTCACCGAGGAGATCTGGAAGGGCCTGACCGGCGGACGCAGCGTCCACCTGACGGACTTCCCGGACCCCGACGAGTTCCCCGCCGACGACGCCCTCGTCGACGCGATGGACCGCGTGCGCGACGTCGCCTCGAAGGGACTGGCGCTCCGCAAGGCCACCGGCAAGCGCGTTCGCCTGCCCCTGGCCACGCTGACCCTGGTAGTGCCGGACCCGGCCGCGGTCGAACCGTTCGCCGACATCCTGCGCGACGAGCTCAACGTCAAGCGCGTGGTGCTCGAGGCCCAGGCCGAGGAATCGCTGGCGCAGTACGGCATCGAGCGGAAGCTCACCGTGAACGCCCGCGTCGCCGGCCCCCGCATCGGCAAGCAGGTGCAGCAGGTGATCCCGGCCGCCAAGAAGGGCGACTGGACCGCGACCGACTCCGGCGTGACCGTCGGCGGCGTCGACCTGATCGAGGGCGAGTACTCGCTCGACCTCACCGTGGCCGACTCTTCGGTGGCCGTGGCGTTCCTCGACGAGGGCGGCTTCGTCGTGCTCGACACCGTGACGACGCCCGAGCTTGAGGCCGAGGGGCTCGCCCGTGACGTCGTCCGCGAAGTGCAGCAGGTGCGAAAGCAGTCGCACCTCGACGTGAGTGATCGAATCACTTTGGAAATCCGGGTAGCAGCCTCTCGCGCCACGGAACCGGTAGCGAAGGCAATTGAGGCCGCAGCCGAGGCAGCTTCAGCGGCGCTCAAGTTGTCTGTCCAGCCGGTTGAAGAAGACGTTCGTAGATCTCTGGATTCTGCTCTTCGAGCAGCTTCTCAACCATCGGTCGACGCAATCGCTTCTGCCTTGCAAGCCTCCACAGAATCGGTTCGTCGGAATCTTGCTCCGGTCGTGCGAGCACTTGCGAAGCAAGTTCTCGACTCCCGTCGCACAGCCTTGACGGTCGTATCGAGTGCGAGGGCGGCGGAGTCGCTGAAACAGGATGAAATTTCTGAAAGCGGCAGAATCTGGCGAGAAATGCTCACCAACTCCGAACTACTTCGTCAGCTCGCCAGAGA
Source organism: Curtobacterium sp. MCLR17_040 (assembly GCF_003234735.1). NCBI lineage: Bacteria > Bacillati > Actinomycetota > Actinomycetes > Micrococcales > Microbacteriaceae > Curtobacterium > Curtobacterium sp. MCLR17_040. Next base: position 78,311 of record NZ_QKTE01000003.1, read on the forward strand.
GACTCTTGCTGAGCATGTTCGGGTCGAAGTCGTTGATCAGGCTGACGTAGCTCCAGACCTCCGGCTTGATGACCAGAACTTCCTTGAGCTGAAGGTGGCACGCGCATGAGTGACCACGACCAGTACGACGACCACGAGGCGAACGAGGAGTTCGTCGGACACGACGAGCTCGACGGTCACGGTGTTGATGGGCGCGACGAGGACGGCATCCGGATCCCGGTCGGCCCCTCCGGCGACGCTCCGGCCGACGCCGTGCCCTACGGCGGCGACGACGACGAGGTCCGGCGCGTCGAGGCCGCCCTGTACGCCCGCATCGGCGAACAGGCCCCCGAGCGCCGGCTGACCGCCACGCGCCGCGCCGTCGAGCTGCTCGGCGACCCGCACCTGGCGTACCCGGTGATCCACGTGACGGGCACGAACGGCAAGACGTCGACCGCGCGCACCATCGAGAGCATCGTCCGGGCCCACGGTCTGCGGACCGGTCTGATGACGAGCCCGCACCTGGTGTCGATCCGGGAGCGCATCGTGGTCGACGGTCAGCCGATCGCGGCGGACCGGTTCGTCGAGAACTGGGACGACATCGCCCCGGTGCTCGAGATCACCGACCGCGAGCTCGCCGACAAGGGCGAACTCCCGCTGACCTTCTTCGAGGCGCTCACGGTCCTCGCCCTGGCGTGCTTCGCCGAGGCGCCGGTGGACGTCGCCGTGATCGAGGTCGGCATGGGCGGCGAGTGGGACTCCACCAACGTCGTGCAGAGCCAGGTGTCGGTGTTCACGCCGATCGCCATCGACCACGCGAAGCAGCTCGGTGCCACCGTGGCCGAGATCGCCCGCACCAAGTCGGGCATCGTCAAGCCGTCGTCCGCCGTGGTCTCGAGCCGGCAGGTCCCCGAGGCCCTCGCCGAACTCGAGCGTGCCGCCGAGCTCACCGAGTCCACCCTGGCCGTCGAAGGTACGGGATTCAGTGTCGTCGACGTCACCCCGGCCGTGGGCGGACAGCTCATCACCGCGCAGGGCATCGCCGGCCGCTACGACGACCTGTTCCTGCCGCTGTTCGGCCGGCACCAGGCCGAGAACGCCGCCGTGGCCATCGCGGCGGTCGAGTCGTTCCTCGGCCGCGGGGCCCAGGCCCTCGACGAGGACGTCCTGTCCGAGGGCATCGCCGGCACGACCAGCCCCGGTCGCCTGCAGCCCATCGCGACCGACCCGACCGTCGTCGTCGACGCCGCGCACAACCCGCACGGTGCGAAGGCCCTGGCCGAGGCCCTGCCGGTGGCGTTCCCGTCCGAGCACGTCGTCGGCGTCGTCGGGATCCTCGGCGACAAGGACGCCCGCGGGTTCGTCCGCGCGCTCAAGGACACCGTCGCCACGTTCGTCGTGACGCAGCCGCCGGGGGAGCGTGCGCTCGACGCGGACGAGTTCGCCCGGGTCGTCGTCGACGAGGTCGGTGAGGACCGCGTCGTCGTCGAGCCCTCCCTGGCGTCCGCACTGCAGGAAGCGCGCAGCCTGGCCGACGAGGCGGACGCCGAGGACGCCCTCGTGCTCGTGGCGGGCTCCATCGTGATGGTGGGCGCGGTCATGGACCTCGTGCACCGCGAAGGTGAGGCGAAGTGACGGACGCACCACGGGCCTCCCGGCCGGGCCGCGCACCGCGAACCCGGAAGCCGCGCCGCGAACGCGGGGCGCAGGAGAGCCTGCTCTCGATCACGCTCGTGCTTGAGGCGATCATGTTCTTCTTCCCCATGCTCGTCGTCTTCGGCAAGGGCACGCTGCCGCCCGCAGCGGCCTTCGGCGGGGGCATCGGCGCGATCATCGTCCTCGCAGCTGCCTCACGTCTGACGGGCAACCGGGCCGGTGTATGGTTCGGGTGGCTGCTGCAGGCGGCCATCCTCGCCACCGGGTTCATCGAACCGTTCATGTTCGCGGTCGCCGTGGTGTTCCTGGCGCTGTGGGTCTTCTGCTTCGTCAAGGGCGGTCAACTGGACCGTCAGAACGCCGCGCGCCGAGCGGCCATGGGCGAGGACTGACCACCACATTCGACCCCGAACACAGGGAGTACTGCGTGTCCGACTTCGAAGAGACCCTCGTCCTCGTCAAGCCCGACGGCGTCGCCCGCCAGCTGACCGGTGAGATCCTCCGCCGGATCGAGGCGAAGGGCTACGAGCTCGTCGACCTGAAGATGCTCACCGCGCCGCGTGACCTGCTCGACGCGCACTACGAGGAGCACCAGGGCAAGCCGTTCTTCGAGCCGCTCGTCGAGTTCATGCAGTCCGGTCCCGTCGTCGCCGTGCGCGTCGCCGGCAACGGTGCGATCGCGGGCTTCCGCTCGCTCGCCGGCACCACCGACCCGACCTCGGCCGCGCCCGGCACCATCCGTGGTGACCTCGGCCGCGACTGGGGCCTCAAGGTGCAGCAGAACCTGGTCCACGGTTCGGACAGCCCCGAGTCGGCCGCGCGCGAGCTCGCGCTCTGGTTCGCCTGAGCGACGGGGACGACGTGACGAACAACGACCGACCCACCAAGAACGAGCGGCGTCAGCACGCCCGAGAGGTCGCACGGCAGCGCGCCGACGCCGAGAAGCGCCGCAAGCGCCGCAACAAGTGGTTCCTGCAGGGCGGCATCGGCCTGGGCATCCTGGCGATCGCTGCGATCATCGCGATCGTCGCGGTGAACGTGAACAACGCGCCCGTGGTGTCCGCAGCCGGGCCGAAGAACATGGCCACCGGCGCGATCCAGTTCACCGGCCAGGACGGCAAGGTCACCCCGGTGACCACGCCGGCCGTGTCCGCGACGGGCTCGGCCTCGCCGGTCCCGACGGCCAACAGCGACGGTGCCGTGACGGTCACCGAGTACGTCGACTGGGCCTGCCCGGTCTGCAAGCAGTTCGAGGCGGCCTACTCCGACCAGATCCTCGACAAGGTGAAGTCGGGCGACGCGACCCTGGCGATCCAGCCGGTGTCGATCCTGGACCGCAGCTACGCGGGCTCCCGCTACGCCAGCCGTGCCGCGAACGCCGCCATGTGCGTGGCGAACTACGCGCCGGACAAGTTCCTCGACGTGCAGACGCAGTTCTTCGAGAACCAGCCGGCCGAGGGCACCAAGGGCCTGACCAACTCCGAGATCGCGAAGCTCGTCAAGGCGGGCGGCGCGACCGGTTCGGACCTGTCCCAGTGCCTGTCGTCCGAGCAGTTCAAGGGCTGGGTGACGAAGTCGACGCAGGCCGTCACCACGAACGAGGCGCTCGCGGGCACGCAGGGCTTCGGCACGCCGACGATCGTCGTCGACGGCAAGCGCCTGGACGACCTGAGCACCGTCATCACCGCGATCGACGCCGCGGCGAAGTAGCACTCCCCGAACGACCGACGGCCCTCGCTCCCATCCGGGAGCGGGGGCCGTTCGTCGTGCGCGGAGAAGGCTAGGACGCCCCGCCGTGCTCCCGGACGAAGGCCGCGAACGCGTCGACGTCGGCGAGGGATGCCGCACCGTCCGCGTTGTACTGCTCGCCGTCGACGATGATCGTCGGCGTGCTCGTGATCCCGTCGAGCGCCGAGTTCGGCACCGGGTCGTTCATCGCCCGGTTCGTGGCGTCGGCGACCCACGCGGCGAAGTCCTGCCGGGTGATGCACGGTGTCACGGCCGGGTCCGTCGCTCCGGCTTCGCGCGCGAGCGACGCCAGCTCGTCGTTCGTGAGTCCGCGCGTGCTCTCCGAGGGCTGGTGGTCGTAGAGCGAGCTGTTGAAGGCCAGGAACGCGTCCGGGTCGTGGTCCGCGACGCACGCGGCAGCCGCAGCGGAGCGGGTCGAGTACCGCGATCCGAGCGACACGCGGTCGAGCAGCCCGAGCGGATGCAGCTCGAGGGTGGCGGTGCCGTCCTCCACCCACTGCCGGATCCGGGGCATCTGGGCCGTCTCGAACTGGTTGCAGTAGGGGCACATGTAGTCCGCGTAGATCGTGATCGCGGTCTTCGAGCCGTCCTGCTCGGTCGGCGTCGGGGTCCCGCCGTCGGGCACCGCTCGCGTCTCGACGGGCACGATCCTGCCGTGCACCCCGGTGAGCAGGACACCGTCGCTCGCCGCGTTCCGCGGACCCGGCCCGGCGGGCTGCACGGAGTTCGCGATGACCAGGACGACCACCGCGACCACCGCGAGGCCCCCGACGATGATCCCGCTGATGCCGAGTGTGCGGAGGCGACGACGGCGCGACTGCTCCGCCGCCCGTGCCGCTCGCGCGCGTTCCCGTGCGGCGTCGCGGCGCGCCCTGCTGCTCTCGTGCTCGCTCATCGATCCCGAGCGTAGGGGCGGCGGGGACGGCTCAGAAGCTGGTGAGGACCGCGGGGAACTTGATGATGATCGTGACGATGATGACCAGGTAGTTCGCCAGCACGAACGCCCAGCTGAAGGGCAGGAGCGACCGCCCGACACGCTGTGCCCCGGCGCCGAAGCGCCCCTGGGCGGCGTTCCAGATCGTGAACACCCAGAACATCGGGATCGTCATCGACCAGACGAGCATGCACCACGGGCACAGGGCGCCGATGACGAAGACGGTCTGCGTGAACAGCCAGGTCACGAACACCCACGCCAGGAAGACCCCGGCGTTGAAGACGATCCAGAACCAGCGCGAACCGTTCCGGAACCCGGCGAGCAGCAGCACGGCGACCGCGATCGGGGCGACGAACCCCATGACGCCGAGCAGCGGGTTCGGGAACCCGAACAGGTGCCCCTGCCAGCTGGCCATCACGTCGGAGCAGTTGATGAACGGGTTCACGTCACAGCTCAGGACGGCCTTCGGGTTCTCGTACTTCGTGAACTCGTCGAGGACGAGCCGGAACGAGCCGAACAGGCCGACGATCCCGGTGACGAGCAGGAAGACCGCCATCGCGATCGGACGACGGGGGGCAGGTGCAGACGCGGTCACGCGGTCATCATCGCATGCGGGTTCCGGTGCTTTCCGGGTGCGGCATGCGATAATGCCTGGAGGTCGTGCGGCCAACCGCACACCGAAGAGAGCTTTCCGAGTGACGCCCCACCGGGCCGAACCCGGACGATCCGGTGCGGTGAGAGCGCACTGTGGTCGGGCAGCGTCACTCCGATGCCGAGCCGGAACGGGCCGGGTGCCCGGACCGGAACGGGCGCGGACGCAACGAGAAGTTGACGCGGACCGATCACGAGACAGCGAGCGCGGGGGCGTCGACGCCGCCCGCCACGACACAGAATTCCCGCCACCCGAAAGGGTGCGAGTGGGGCCGAGGAGTGCACCAGTCCATGGTGGAGCAGAACAACGACAACACGACCAACGACGAGAACGCGCCGAAGCGCCGGAGCCGCCTGTTCGGCGGTCGCCGCGCCCGGTCGTCCGGCCAGGAGGCCCGTGGGGGCGCCGAGCAGGCACCCCACGCCGACGAGACCCTCGCGCTGACGGGCGGCGCTGACGCCCGTCCCGCGGCCAGCGTCGCGTCGGCCGGTTCGCCGGACTCTCCCGGTTCGCCGGACTCGCCCGACTCCCCGGCATCGCCGGCGTCGCCCGTCGAGCCGACCGACACCGGGGCGGTCTCCGTCGCGGTCGAGGCGGTCGCCGACAGCGGTGCCGAGCCGCACGACGTGAGCACGCTGACCGGCGACCTGCCGGTCGTGACGGGCGACCGGTCGGCCACCGCGACCGACGGGGCGGACGCGGACCGCGCCTCCCGTCCGGCCGACGCCGCACCGACGGCCGAGGTGAGCGGCGACGCCGCACCCGCCGACGAGCCGTTCGTGCCGAAGGCCACGAGCACGCTCAGCCTGATCTTCCACGCGCCGGTGCTGCCGGAGCTGCCGCAGCGCGCGCCCCGGTTCGAGCGCGATCGTGACCGCGACCGCGACCGCGACCACGACCGCGACGAGGACGACCGCTACGACCGCGAGGACCGCTTCGACCGCGACCGCGACGACCGCGACGACCAGGGCGGCTCGCGCCGTCGCTCGCGTCGCCGTGGTTCGAGCGCCGACCGCGAGGCCCGCGAGCCGCGCGATCACCAGGAGCCGCGCCGCCGCGAGCCGGAGCTCATCACCGAGCCGCAGCGCATCAAGGGCTCGACCCGACTCGAGGCGAAGAAGCAGCGCCGTCGTGACGGCCGCGATGCCGGACGCCGCCGTCAGGTGGTCAGCGAGGACGAGTTCCTCGCTCGCCGCGAGAGCGTCGACCGCCAGATGATCGTCCGCTCCAGCTCGTCGACGATCGAGATCGGCGTGCTCGAGGACGGCATCCTCGCCGAGCACTACATCACCAAGTCCGAGAACGTGTCGCTCATTGGCAACGTCTACCTCGGCAAGGTGCAGAACGTCCTGCCCTCGATGGAGGCGGCGTTCGTCGACATCGGTCGCGGTCGCAACGCCGTGCTCTACGCCGGTGAGGTCGACTGGAACTCCGTCGAGACCGGCAACCACGGTCGCCGCATCGAAGCAGCGCTCAAGCCGGGCGACAAGGTCCTCGTGCAGGTCACGAAGGACCCGGTCGGCCACAAGGGTGCCCGCCTCACCAGCCAGATCTCGCTGCCGGGTCGCTACCTGGTCTACGTGCCGAACGGCTCGATGAACGGGATCTCGCGCAAGCTGCCGGACACCGAGCGTGCCCGACTGAAGAAGATCCTGAAGGAGGTCCTGCCGGAGCACGCGGGCGTCATCGTGCGCACCGCTGCCGAGGGCGCGACCGAGGAGCAGCTCACCCGCGACGTGCAGCGCCTGACCAGCCAGTGGGAGGCCATCCAGAAGAAGGTCGCCGGTGGCCACGCCCCGGTCATGCTGCACTCCGAGCCGGACCTGCTCATCAAGATCGTGCGTGACGTCTTCAACGAGGACTTCACGAAGCTGATCATCGACGGCGAGGCCGCCGGTGGCACCATCGACGAGTACCTGTCGGCCGTCGCCCCGGACCTCAAGGACCGCGTCGTCCGCTACGAGGGCCCGGACTCCTTCGAGGAGTTCCGCCTCAACGAGCAGATCGACAAGGCGCTCGACCGCAAGGTCTGGCTGCCCTCCGGTGGCTCGCTCGTCATCGACCGCACCGAGGCCATGACGGTCGTCGACGTCAACACCGGCAAGTTCGTCGGCTCCGGCGGCAACCTCGAAGAGACGGTCACGAAGAACAACCTCGAGGCCGCCGAGGAGCTCGTCCGCCAGCTCCGCCTGCGCGACATCGGCGGCATCATCGTCGTCGACTTCATCGACATGGTGCTCGAGGAGAACCGCGACCTCGTGCTCCGCCGCCTGGTCGAGTGCCTGAGCCGCGACCGCACGAAGCACCAGGTCGCCGAGATCACCTCGCTCGGCCTCGTGCAGATGACCCGCAAGAAGATCGGTGTCGGCCTGCGCGAGTCCCTCGACGAGGTCAACGCCAAGATCAACGACAACAACGCCGACCCGGGCCCGAGCAAGGGCCGTCGCAAGGGCCGCGGCGGGAACGGCAACGAGAACGGCCGATCCGACAACGGCAACGGCAACGGCGGCAAGGGGAACTCCGGTTCCTCGGGGCAGTCGAACGGTGCCTCCGGCCAGGCGCACCAGATCACCGACGACGTGAAGAACGCGCTGTCGCGGATCGCCGCATCGACCCTGTCGCACGACGAGCAGGAGGCCGCAGCGGCTGCCGTGACCGCGACGGAGGCCACGGCACCGTCGTCGGCCGACGCGTCGACCGGCCCGGACAGCACGGGTGGCGAGCAGCCGACCGGTTCGAAGCGTCGTCGCCGTGGCCGTGGCGGCCGCGGGGCAGAGCAGCAGAGCGGAGACCAGCAGAGCGGCGACCAGCAGGCCGCTGCCGACGCTCGGGCCACCGATGCACCGCAGGCACCCGCTGCCGAGCAGTCGGACGCGCCGGGGTCGTCGGTCACCGCTGAGCCCGCCGTGATCGTCGAGTCCGAGGCTCGCGCGCCGAAGGTCGCTGCTCCGGCCGTCACCGAGCCCGCAGCCGCACCGAAGGCGAAGGCCCCGGCCCGCCGTCGCGTGAGCTCGAGCGCCACCGTGACGCCGACCGACAACACCGTGGCGATCCTGGACATCCCGATCGCCGCGGCGCCCAAGCGCGAGCCCCGCGCGGTCGCCCCGGACGCCGAGTCCCTGCTCGACTCGGTGCTCCAGGCGCTCCCGGAGCCGAAGCAGCCCGGACAGGGGCGCTCGCGCTCCCGCCGGGTCTCGTCGCCGAGCATCAGCGCTCCCGCCACGCCGACGGAGGAGTCGACCGACGACGCCGACGGCTCCGACGGCGCAGTGATCCTGGGGAACTGACGTGACGAACCCGGGCGACCCGCAGCAGCAGCGTGGGTACTACGGTGCGGGCTGGTCCCAGCCCGCACCGCCCGGCCCGGGTGCCCAGCAGCCCGGCGGCCCGGTGCCGCCGCAGCAGGGCGGTGTGCCGCAGTACGGGCGTCAGCCCGGTGCCGGCGCGCCGTACGCCCCGCCGCGGCCGCCCCGTGCCCCGGCCGACCCCCGCCGGGCCTTCGCGCCCGGCGCCTCGGTGACGAACACGGCCGGTGCGCTCATCGCCGTGGTGGCCCTGGTGCTCGTCGAGTTCGTGTCCGGGCTCTTCGGGCTGCTCGGCACCTCGCTCGTGGTCAGTCCGTTCCGGCACTACGGCGCCGGCACGAGCCTGCTCGGCAGCTTCACGACCGGGGTCTTCGTGGCTCCGTTCCCGTACTACGTCGGCGCGTTCCTGGCCCTGGCGTTCCTGACGCCGATCGACCGCCGCAGCCCGCTGCCGAGGCTCCTGCTCCGCGTGGTGCTCGCCGGCGCCGCGGGCACGGTGGCCCTGATGCTCGTCGGGGTCTTCACCGGCTCGTTCGGAGCGGCCACCGCCGGCGGTTCCCAGCTCGTCATCGACGTGCTCACACGACCGCTGCAGAACGGTCTGCCGTTCACCGTGATGCTCCTGGCGACCGCCACGGCGGCTTGGCTCTGGCTCGGTCGGCCGCGCCGCGGACGAGGCACGTCGACGACCCCGGGGATGCCGGGGACCGTCCGACCCGCCGACGCGGTCCCGCCCTCGACGATCCAGCCGCAGGCACCACAGCAGCCACAGCAGCAGCCGCCGGCACCGTACGGGCAGGGGCGCGTGCAGCCCGACCCCCACGGCCAGTACGGCGGCCAGTACGGCGCCGGGCCACGCCCAGACCAGCAGCAGCCCCCGGCGAACCCCTGGGGCGGTCCAGCGCCCCGCTGAGCCCGTTCGCGCGGCCCTGCGAGCCGGCGGCGCACCGTGGGCGGTGCCGGGCGGGGCGGGCCAGCACCGCGCCTCCCGGGCGTCCGGACGGTCGGTCAGAGACCGCGCTTGTCCCGCTGCGCCACGCGCAGCCCACTGCGGATCAACCGCAGCACGAGCTCGCGTCCGGTCACGGCCGAGGCGCCAGCGGCCACCAGTTCGTCGTACCGCGAGAGCGGGACGTCGTAGTGGTCGTGGTCGAACGCACGGCGCGGCACACCGGCCCGCGCAGCGAACGCGTGGAGTTCCGCGTAGGATTCATCACTGACGAGGTGCGACCACAGTGTGTCGTGGGCGGGCCACGTCGGTGGGTCGATCAACACGGTCACCGTGCAATCGTACGGGTGTCGCCGTTTGACCGGACCCAGGGTGATCGAGTATTCTCGGTCCCTGGTGTCAGCGGGCCGTTCTGCCTGCGTCGCCGATCGGGCCCGGCCTTCCGGGAGCCGCTCGTGCAGAAGTGGGCACCCGAGACTTCCCTCAAGCAGAGTTACGTAAGGATTTCCACGTGGTTTACGCAGTAGTGCGCGCCGGCGGCCGTCAGGAGAAGGTCGAGGTCGGCACCATCCTGACCATCGACCGTGCCAAGGCGGACGACAAGGGCAACATCGACCTCGCCCCCGTGCTCCTCGTGGACGGTGACAAGATCACGTCGGCGGCTTCCGAGCTCGCGAACGTGACCGTCACCGCCGAGGTGCTCGACGACCTCCGTGGTCCCAAGGTCATCATCCAGAAGTTCAAGAACAAGACCGGGTACAAGAAGCGCCAGGGTTTCCGCGCTGAGCTGACCCGCGTCAAGATCACCAAGATCGCGTAAGGGAGTCAACTCATGGCACACAAGAAGGGTGCGAGTTCCACTCGCAACGGTCGTGACTCGAACGCACAGCGCCTCGGCGTGAAGCGCTTCGGTGGCGAGGTCGTCAACGCCGGCGAGATCATCGTCCGCCAGCGCGGCACGCACTTCCACCCGGGCGCCAACGTCGGCCGCGGTGGCGACGACACGCTGTTCGCCCTCTCGTCCGGTTCGGTCGAGTTCGGCACCAAGGGTGGCCGCAAGGTCATCAACATCGTCAACGCGTAGTCGTTCGAACGACTGCAGCTGGAGGGGCGGGCCGAGTGCCCGCCCCTCCTTCGCTTTTCCCGCCGACGATCCCGTCGGCACAACGAAACACCTGGAGTGGACCCATGGCGACCTTCGTCGACCGCGTGACCCTGCACCTCAGCGCGGGGCACGGCGGCAACGGCTGCGTGTCGGTCCGCCGTGAGAAGTTCAAGCCCCTCGCCGGGCCCGACGGCGGCAACGGCGGTGACGGCGGCGACATCGTGCTCGTGGCCGACCCGCAGGTGACGACGCTGCTCGGCTACCACCGTTCGCCGCACCGCTCGTCGAAGAACGGGCAGCCCGGCATGGGTGACCACCGCAGCGGTGTCAGCGGCGAGGTCCTCGAGCTCCCGATGCCCGTCGGCACCGTGGTGTACGACGAGTCCGGCGAGGTCATCGCCGACCTCACCGAGCCCGGCATGCGCGTCGTCGTGGCCCCCGGTGGACAGGGCGGCCTCGGCAACGCGGCGCTCTCCACGACGAAGCGCAAGGCCCCTGGCTTCGCGCTGCTCGGCACCGAGGGCTGGGCGGGGGACATCAGCCTCGAGCTGAAGACCATCGCCGACGTGGCCCTGGTCGGGTTCCCGAGCGCCGGCAAGTCCTCGCTGATCGCGGCCGTCTCCGCCGCCAAGCCGAAGATCGCGGACTACCCGTTCACGACCCTCACCCCGAACCTCGGCGTCGTCGAGTCCGGTGACACCCGCTTCACCGTCGCCGACGTCCCCGGTCTGATCGAGGGCGCGTCCGAGGGCAAGGGCCTGGGGCTCGAGTTCCTGCGCCACGTCGAGCGGTGCGAGGCGCTGCTCCACGTCATCGACTGCGCCACGCTCGACCCGGGCCGCGACCCGATCAGCGACCTCGACGTCATCCTCGGCGAGCTCGATCGCTACCCGGTCCCCGAGGGCCAGGTGCCGCTGCTCGAGCGCCCGCAGCTCATCGCCCTGAACAAGATCGACGTGCCCGAGGCGCAGGAGCTGGCCGAGTTCGTCACCGCCGAGCTCGAGGGCCGCGGCTACCGCGTCTTCTCGATCTCCACGGCGTCCCGCAAGGGGCTCCGCGAGCTGACGTTCGCCCTCGCCGACATCGTCGAGCAGGCCCGCGCCGCCCGTGCGGCCGAGCCGGTCCCGGAGCGCATCGTGCTCCGCCCCCGCTCGGTCAACGAGAAGCCGTTCACCGTGCGCGCCGAGGGCGGCGAGGAGCACCGCTTCTACCGCGTCCGCGGCGCCAAGCCGGAGCGCTGGGTCCAGCAGACCGACTTCACGAACGAAGAGGCGATCGGCTACCTGGCCGACCGGCTCGCGAAGCTCGGCGTCGAGGACGGCCTGTTCAAGGCCGGAGCCGTCGCCGGCTCCACCGTCGTCATCGGTGGCGACGGCGGCATGGTGTTCGACTGGGAGCCCACGCTCACGTCGACCGCGGAGCTCATCACGAGCGCCCGTGGCACCGACGCCCGCATCGGTGCGACGTCGCGTCCGACCCGCAACGAGCGGCGCGAGGAGTACTTCGAGCGGATGGACGCCAAGGCGGCCGCCCGTGCCGAGCTCGAGCAGGAGCGCGTCTCCGGGCTCTGGGTGGACGACGAGGTGGTGACCAGCGACCAGCTCGGCACCGGCGACCAGTTCGACGCCGACCAGGTCGAGACCAGCGACCAGAAGGACTGACCGCGGCATGACCGACACGACCGCCCGCACCGACCTCGGACCCGTCACACGGCGCGAGGACATCCCGCGTGCGCGGCGGATCGTGGTCAAGGTCGGCTCGTCCTCGGTCAGCGGTGACGCCGCCGGCCAGATCGGCCCCCTGGTGGACGCGCTGGCCGCCGCCTACGGCCGGGGGACCGAGGTCGTGCTCGTGTCGTCCGGTGCGATCGCGACCGGGTTCCCGTTCCTCGGACTCGAGGGCCGGCCGGACGACCTCGCCACGCAGCAGGCGGCGGCCGCCACCGGGCAGAACGTCCTGATGTTCCGGTACCAGAAGGAACTCGACCGGCACGGTGTCGTCGCGGCGCAGATCCTGCTCACCGCCGGTGACCTGCAGAACCCCACGCACCGGGTGAACGCCCAGCGCGCCATCGACCGCTTGCTCGCCCTGCGCGTGCTCCCGATCGTGAACGAGAACGACACCGTCGCCACGCACGAGATCCGCTTCGGCGACAACGACCGGCTCGCGGCCCTGGTGGCCCGGCTGCTCGGAGCCGATGCCCTCGTGCTGCTGTCCGACGTCGAGGCGCTCTACACGGCACCCCCGGAGCAGCCCGGCGCGACCCGCATCGACGAGGTGCCGTTCGGCGACGAGCTCGCCGGGGTCACCTTCGGCTCGATCGGCACCGCCGGCGTCGGCACCGGGGGAGCGGGGACCAAGGTCGCCGCCGCGCGACTCGCGGCCGAGGCGGGCACCGCGGTGCTCGTGACCGACACGGCGCTGGTCGACCGCGCGCTGGCGGGCGAACACCTCGGTACCTGGTTCCACGCCGCGCCGCGTCCCTGACGCAGTCCGCAGTGCGCCGCGCCCCGTCGCGCCGGCGGCAGCGAGCGGTCACGACTCCCCGTCGGGACGGCGCCGACTGGTCGGAGGCCGTCGGTGGGGGCGTCGCGGAGCGACGGTCTGTGACCGCTCGCGTGGCGCAGGACGACGTGTCGTGACCGGTCGGCGGGGTGGACGCGACCGCCTGGAGGCCCGGTGCGGGTCCGGAGACCGGTGCCGGGCCTCCAGGCGGTCACGACTCCCCGTCGGGACGCCGTCGAACGGTCGGGAACCGTCGGTATGGGCGGCGCGGAGCGACGATCTGTGACCGCTCGGCAGGCGGGTGACGACGTGTCGTGCCCGCTGGAGCGGCGGACCGGGCCTGGAGGCACGGCGAGCGTCCGGCAAGCCCGTCACGAACCGAGGGGCGGACCTACAATCGGTCCATGTCGTCGATCGCGCCCGCCCCGACCCTCACCGACAAGCTCGTGGCGGCACGGGCCGCCTCGTCGGCGCTCGCGACCGCGACGACCGCCGTCAAGGACGCCGCCCTCGGTGCGATCGCCTCGGCGGTGCGTGCCGCGACCGACGAGATCGTCGCCGCGAACCACGACGACCTGGTCGCCGGCGAGGACGGCGGGCTCTCGTCCGGGCTGCTCGACCGGTTGCGACTCGACCCCGTCCGGATCGAGGCCCTCGCCGCCGCGGTCGAACACGTCGTCGGGCTGACCGACCCCGTGGGGGAGCACGTGCGCGGGTCGCAGCTGCCGAACGGACTCCAGCTCACCCAGGTGCGCGTGCCGTTCGGTGTCGTCGGGGCCATCTACGAGGCACGCCCGAACGTCACCGTCGACATCGCCTCGCTCGCGCTCAAGTCGGGCAACGCCGTCGTGCTCCGCGGAGGGTCGGCGGCCCAGCACACGAACGCCGTGCTCGTCGCTCGGATCCAGGACGCGGTCGAGTCGGTGGGGCTGCCCCGCGACCTGGTGCAGACCATCGACGAGTTCGGCCGCGCCGGTGCCACCGAGCTCATGCGGGCACGTGGCCTGGTCGACGTGCTGATCCCGCGGGGGAGCGCCGCGCTCATCCAGACCGTCGTCACCGAGTCGCAGGTGCCGGTCATCGAGACCGGTGCGGGCGTCGTGCACGTGTTCCTCGACGCGTCCGCACCCGAGCAGCGTGCGGTCGACATCGTCCTGAACAGCAAGGTGCAGCGGCCGAGCGTGTGCAACGCCCTCGAGACCCTCCTGGTGCACGAGGCCGCGGCCGAACGGCTCCTGCCGCTGCTGGCCGACCGGCTGCGGGCGTCCGGTGTCACGCTGCGCGGTGACGACGCCACGCGGGCGATCGTGCCCGGGGTGCTCCGCGCCACCGACGACGACTGGGCGACCGAGTCGATGGACCTCGACCTGTCGATCCGCGTCGTGCCCGACGTCGATGCGGCGATGGCACACATCGCCCGGTGGTCGACGCACCACACGGAGTCGATCGTGACGAACGACGTCGACACCGCCGAACGGTTCCTGGCGACCGTCGACTCGGCGGTCGTGATGGTGAACGCCTCCACCCGGTTCACCGACGGCGGCGAGTTCGGTTTCGGTGCCGAGGTCGGCATCTCGACGCAGAAGCTGCACGCGCGCGGTCCGATGGGCCTGCCGGAGCTCACGAGCACGAAGTGGATCGTGCGCGGGTCCGGGCAGATCCGCGGCTAGACTGAACGGCGTCTTTCCCCGACCGAACGGAGCACGAACGATGACCCTCCTCGCAGAAGCTGCTGAGCACGCCTCCGGGGCGCCCGCGTTCGTGTTCCCTATGGTCGGCGCCCTCTTCTTCATCTTCCTCGGCTTCGTGACCTGGAGCTTCCGCGACGTGGCCTACCGCCACTCCCAGAAGTTCGAGGCCACCCGCCACCACGAGACGGGTGTCGACGAGTTCGGTCACACCAAGATCTGACCGACCACTCGATGCTCGAGACCACCGGACGGCCACGCATCGGCGTGATGGGTGGCACGTTCGACCCCATCCACCACGGGCACCTGGTCGCGGCGTCCGAGGTGGCGCGGGCGTTCGACCTCGACGAGGTCGTCTTCGTCCCCACCGGACAGCCGTACATGAAGTCCGACGTCACCGACGCCGAGCACCGGTACCTGATGACCGTGATCGCCACCGCGTCGAATCCGATGTTCACCGTCAGCCGCGTGGACATCGACCGCCCGGGGCCGACGTACACCGTCGACACCCTGCGGGACCTGCACGAACAACGACCGGATGCCCAGCTCGTCTTCATCTCGGGCGCAGACGCCGTTCAGCAGATCGTCGACTGGAAAGACCATGATGGTCTCTGGGACCTCGCGCACTTCGTGGCCGTGACGCGTCCGGGACACGCCTTGAGCCTCACCGGATTGCCCGAGCGGGACGTAAGCTTGCTTGAAGTCCCTGCACTGGCCATATCCTCGACGGATTGCCGTGACCGGGTTCGACGGGGGTTCCCCGTCTGGTACTTGGTTCCCGACGGTGTCGTCCAGTACATCTCCAAGCACCATCTGTATCGGAGCGTTGCATGAGTTCGTCCGACGCGCAGCCGCCCCTGTCGCGGCGCCAGGCGCGCGAGCGGGAGCGTGCCGCCGCGGCCGGTTCGCAGCCCGCGACGCCGCCCCCGACCGTCGCCGCACCCGCCGCCGAGACCCCCGAGTCCCGTCGCCGTCCGGGGTCGCACGTCGCCCCGGCCCCCGGTGGCCCCGCCCAGTCGTCCGCGCCGGCATCGGCGCAGACCGACCCCGGATCCGCCGCGTCCGTCCCGGTGTCGGCACCCGCGGGCGGTGTGCCGCCGTTCCCGCCGGCCTCCGCGACCGAGATCGTCCCCGGCAGCGGTGGGCTCACCCGTCGGCAGATCCGTCAGCTCCGTGCCGCCGAGCGCCAGGCGGTCCTGCCGGTCCCGCTGCAGAACCCCACGCCCCAGTCGTCCGACCGCACCGTCGAGGACGTCCTCGGGTCGGTGGACACGATCGACCCCTCCGCCGCGCCGCAGAGCGCTCTGGACGCCGAGGCCGCGCACGACGAGCAGCCCGCTGCCCCGACGGTCCTCGACCAGGCCGCGGTCGCCCAGGCCACCGAGGCCGACGGGTCCCCGGACGCGCTCGAGCCCCTCGACGAGGCCGCCGCGCACGCCGAGGAGCCCCGCCGCCACCGGTCGACGTGGTCGCCGCCCGCCGACGTCACCGAGTCCGACGCGTCCGCGACCGACGTCCCCGAGTCCGATGCGCCGGAGACCGGCGCCCCGGCTTCCGACGCCCTTGCGGAGGAGACGACCGACGCCCTTGCGGAGGAGACGACCGACGTCGCACCGGCGGACGAGTCGTCCGAGGACGCTCCGGCCCGGTCTGCCGACGACGCTCCCGCTGCCGGGTCGCAGGCCGCCGTCACGCCGGTGCCGATCCCGACGAACGCCGCAGCAGCGACCCCCGCGGTGTTCCCGCTCTCGCTCGACGCCGAGGACGACGACACCAACGAGGTGCCGCTGCCGGAGCCCGCGACCGAGGCCCCGAAGGTCCCCGCCGCGTTCCAGCGCCCGACCGAGCCGAAGCCGGTGACCACGGCCTTCGCGCCGCCCGCCGGCCACTGGTCGCAGCAGGCGCACGACTCGAACGACTCCGAGGTGCACGACGCCGAGACGGGCACCCGCCGCGTCGCGGTGACGAACACGAACGCGATCATCCTGCCGAACTCGGCCCTGGCCGACCCCACCGGGGCGCTCAACGCGACGGGCGAGGTGATCCTGACCGGATCGATCGACCTGCCGGCGTCGCTGTCGTCGACGGGGTCGCACCGGCCGATCGACGGCGCCGAGGTCGACCGCCTGCTCGAGCAGCAGGACGAGCAGCCCGAGACCGACGCCAGCCCGGTGCGGGCCAGCCGCGCGGTGTCCAGCCACACCTCGACCCGTCAGGTCGTGCTCGCCGCCGCCAAGCCGAAGGAGTCGCGCACGCCGCTGATCCTCGGTGTGACGGTCGGTGCGGTCGGGCTGGCCGCGGCCGGCGTCATCATCACCGCACTGCTCACCACCCACGCGTTCGGCGGCTGACCGCTGCCGTCCTCGACGTCCGTTCTCCACCACCCCGCCGACCCTGGCCTGGCCGCTGTCGGCGGGGTGGCTTATGATCGTGACCCATCAAGCGAACCGGCTGTCCGTCGGTTCGACGACCGGAAGGAATCCGTGACCGCCTCCACTCGCGCACTGGAACTCGTGCAGGCCGCAGCACTCGCGGCCGACGCCAAGCAGGCCGAGGACCTCGTCGCTCTCGACGTGACCGGGCCGTTGCAGCTCACGGACGTGTTCCTGCTCGCAACCGGTCGGAACGAGCGCAACGTGCAGTCCATCGCCGATGCCGTCGAGGAACGCCTCCTCGAGCTCGGTGCCAAGACGCTCCGCCGCGAAGGCCGTACCGAGGGCCGCTGGGTCCTCATCGACTTCGGCGAGATCATCGTGCACGTCTTCCACGACGAAGACCGCCAGTACTACTCGCTCGAGCGTCTCTGGGCCGACTGCCCGACGATCCCGCTCGAGCTCCCGGTGGACCACACCGCCTGATCAGCGACGCGCCCGGGTGACGGCTTCGATTTCGTTGCCCGGCGTTCGCATGGTGTACGCTTCTATGGTGCCTCCGGGGAACCGGTTGGTACGGAAGCAGCACGATCTGGGTCTGTGGCGCAGCTGGTAGCGCACCTGCATGGCATGCAGGGGGTCAGGGGTTCGAGTCCCCTCAGATCCACCCTCAACCCCGTCGTTCCTCGGAACGGCGGGGTTTTTCGTGCACCCGGCGGGCCTCGGCGGCCCGATACGCTGAGCGCATGAGCAACGACGCGCCGCTGTCCGGGTCCCCGCTGACGATCGCCTCCGCCGGGTACACGGCCGACATCGCCACCGTCGGAGCGACACTGCGGACCCTGCGGCACGAGGGCCGAGACCTGGTCGTCCCGTTCGACGCCGACGAGGTCCGTCCGGTCTTCCGCGGTGCCGTCCTGGCCCCGTGGCCGAACCGGATCGTCGACGGCGAGTACTCCTTCGGCGGCGTCGACCACGAGCTGGCCCTCACCGAGCCCGCACGGCACCACGCCCTGCACGGACTCGTCGCGTGGGCGGACTTCCGCGTGCAGGAGCAGGCGGACGACCGCGTGGTGCTCGCCACGACCGTCCAGGCACAGCAGGGCTACCCGTACCGCGTCGAGGTCACCGTGGAGTACCGGCTCGACGCCGAGGGGCTGCACACGACGATCACCGGGACGAACACCGGGGCCGAGGACGCACCGTGGGGGACCGGCCCGCACCCGTACCTCGTCGCGGGTACCGGCACCGTCGACGACTGGACCCTGACGCTCCCCGCCGCCCAGGTGCTCGAGGTGACGCCGGACCGGCTCATCCCGACCGACCTGGTCCCCGTGCACGACGAGTTCGACCTGCGCACGCCCACGCTGATCGGCGACCGGTTCATCGACCACGCCTTCACCGGCTTCGACCGTGATGCCGCCGGCCTCGCCACCATCGCGGTCACGGCGGCGGACGGTCGCGGGGTCCGTGCGGCCTTCGGGCCGGAGTGCGGCTGGGCCCAGGTGCACACCGCCGACCACGTCGTCCCCGAGTACCACCGCGCCGGTCTCGCCGTCGAGCCGATGACGTGCGCCCCCGACGCCTTCAACGACGGCGAGGACCGTGGCCTCGTGGTGCTCGTGTCCGGTGCCTCGCACGCCGCCGCATGGACGATCGCCGCGATCTGAGCACCCCCGACCCCGGCGTCCGCGTCGAGGTCCGCCGACTCGACCCGGTCCCCGACCTCGCGGCCCTGGCGGCGCAGGTCGCCGGAGACCTGGTGTGGCTCGACTCCGGCCTGCCCGACGGTGCTCCCGCCACGGCTCGGCCCCGGGCGCGCTTCTCCGTGCTGGCGTGGACGGACGGGCCGTTCGCCGCCCGGTTCCGGCACCAGGACCGTCGCGCGCACCTGACGGTCGCCGCGCCCGCCGAGGGGTGGTTCGGGCCCGCCCGGTCCGAGGAGCGTCCGGCCTTCGCGGTGCTGGCTGACCTGCTCCGACGCACGCCCCGCCTGCCCGAGCCGGTCGTCGGGTGCGGGTTCGCGCTGGGCTGGGTCGGGTTCCTCGGCTACGAGCTCGGCCGCGAGTCCGGCGGCCCGGACCGCACCGCCGACGGGCACGCCGACGCCGACCTGCGGTTCGTCGACCGAGCCGTCGTCGTCGACCACACCGGTGGCGCCTGGGTGCTCGCGCTCGTCGCCGACGCGGAACCGGCGGCCAGTGCGCGGAACCGCGCGTGGCTCGAGGAGGTGCCCACCCCCGCGACGTCGGTCGGCGTCGTGGACGCGGCCGCGGGCCTCCCGGCCGGGGTGTCCACGGCGACCGGGCGCGTCACGCGCGCCGCCTACGAGCGGGCGGTCGACGCGTGCCGCGCGGAGATCCGCGAGGGGAACGCGTTCCAGGTCTGCCTCACCACCGCCTTCGCGGTCGGACTGGAGGCCCGTGGCGGCCCCGGTACGGACCCGCACCTGGGCGAGTACCTGCGGATGCGGGCGGCCGACCCGGTGCCGTTCGGCGCGTTCCTGCGGCTCGGCCCGCTGCGCGTGGCGAGCCGGTCACCGGAGCGGTTCCTGCGGATCGACGCTGCCGGAGCGGTGCTCGCGGAGCCGATCAAGGGCACGCGGCGGCGGCTCGCCGACGCGGTGGCGGACGCGGCTGCGCGGGACGACCTGGCGGCGAGCCCGAAGGACCGAGCCGAGAACGTGATGATCGTCGACCTGCTGCGGAACGACCTGCTGCGGACCGCGGTGCCCGGGTCGGTGCACGTCGAGCGGCTGTGTGCCGTCGAGACGTACGCCAGCGTGCACCAGCTGGTCTCGACGATCGGGGCGCTGCTGCCGCCGGGGACGTCGCGGGCCGACGTGGTGCACGCGGCGTTCCCGCCGGGGTCGATGACCGGCGCGCCGAAGAGCAGTGCCACGGCGATCGCGGACCGGCTCGAGGGGGCGCCGCGCGGGGTGTACTCGGGCGCGATCGGGTACTTCTCGGCGAGCGGGGCGGTCGACCTGTCGGTGGCGATCCGTAGCCTCGTGACCGTGCTCGACGAGTCGGGGGCGGTGCGATCCCGGACCCTCGGAGCCGGGGGAGCGGTGACCTGGTCGTCGGTGCCCGCGGACGAGGCGGACGAGGTCGAGACCAAGACGCGGTCGGTGCTCGGCGGAGTCGGGGCGGTCGCCAGCTGGTGAGCTGCTGCCCTGATCCGAACACGTGTTCGACCAGGACTATCCACGGATGTCGGACGCGATTGACATCATCGAACACATGTTCGAATATGAGGGCATGCAGACGGCGGCGGCACTCCGGTCGCCCACCCCGGACCGGGGCGGGCGGAGCGGTGCTGCACGCGGCGGCAGCGGTGCGGGCGGTGGCGGTGCGCGCCGTGGGCCGGACCACCTGAGCGATGCCCGGGCCGCGCTCGACCGCATCACGTCCCTGCGGTCGCGGGTGGCCGACATGGAGTCCACCCGGGTCGACACCGCCGGGCTGCCCACGGCCCCGGCGCTCGAACCCCTGCTGCCCGGTGGCGCGATCCGGGTCGGTGGCACCTACGCCGTCCCCGAGTCGGTGCTGCTCGCGATCACGATGCTGCAGGCGGCCTCGGCGGCCGGGGCGTGGTGTGCGGTCGTCGGGGTGCCGTCCTTCGGGATCGAAGCCGCCGCCGCCGCGGGGATCGACCTCGAACGGCTCGTGCTCGTCCCCGATCCGGGTGACCAGTGGCTCGCCGTGACGGCGGCGATGGCCGACGTCGCTCAGATCGTCCTCACCCGACCGCTCGGCCGGGTCGTGCCGGGCGACGTGGCACGGCTGTCGGCCCGCCTGCGACAGCGCGGTGGCGCACTCGTCGCGCTCGGCTCCTGGCCCGGGGCGGACGTCACGCTGCGGGTCACGTCCTCGACGTGGAGCGGCATCGGTCAGGGCCACGGCCACCTGACGGAGCGCCGGGCCACCGTGACCGCGACCGGGCGTGCCGGCGCGGTGCGTCCGGCGACCGCCGAGCTGCTCCTGCCCGCGGCCGACGGTGCGGTCCGGGCCGCCACAGCGGTGCCGACGGTGGGCTCCGGGGACACCCGCGTCCTGCGGCCCGTGGCGGTGGCGTCGTGATCGCCTCCGGGCGCGTCCGGACCGACGCGATCACGCGTGGGGCGGCACTGCCCGAACCACCCCCGACCCGGACGATCGTGCTCTGGTGCCCGGACTGGCCGGTCATCGCGGCGGCTCGGGCCGGTGGCACCCCGCCGGAGCAGCCCCTCGCCCTGACCGCGAAGGGGCTCGTGTTCGCGAGCTCTGCGTCCGCGCGTGAGCAGGGTGTCGTGCGGGGGCTCCGCGTGCGTGAGGCGCAGGCGCGGTGCCCCGAGCTCCTCGTGCAGCCCTACGACGACGCCCTCGACCACCGCGCCTTCGAGCCCGTCATCCGTGCGGTCGAGGCGGCGGTCCCCGGGGTCGAGGTGCTGCGGCCGGGCACCCTCGCGCTCCGCGCCCGCGGGCCGGCCCGGTACTACGGCGGTGAGCGCGCGGCGGCGGCGACCCTCGCCGGCATCGCCGCCGACCACGGCGCCCCCGCGGTGCGGGCCGGGGTGGCCGACACCCCGTTCGCGGCGGACCAGGCCGCCCGGGCCCGTCCGGTGCGTCCCGGCGAACGGGTGCGGCTCGTGCCCGTCGGGGGATCGGCGGACTTCCTCGCGCACCTGCCGCTCGGCGTGCTCGGCGACCCCGACCTCACGACGGTGCTCGACCGGCTCGGCATCACCACGCTCGGCGACTTCGCGGCACTCGGCGACGAACAGGTGCGGGACCGCTTCGGCGTGGCCGGGGCGTTCCTGCACCGGTTGGCCGGGGGCCGCGACCCCCGCGAGATCGCGGCGCGTGAGATCCCGCCGGAACTCCGGGTCGAGGCGTCGTTCGAGCCCCCGCTGGACCGTGCCGACCAGATCGCGTTCGCGTTCCGGCGTTCCGCCGACGACTTCGCCGAGCGACTCCGGGCCGCGGGGCTCGTGGCGACGACCATCCGCGTGGGGATCGTCGACGAGCGCGACATCCTGCTCGAACGGACCTGGGCGCACCCGCGCTGGTTCGACGCCGCCGACGTGGTCGACCGGGTGCGGTGGCAGCTCGCCGGCGGGGTGGACCCCAGCGGGCTCGAGGCGCCGGTCACCTCGGTCGTGCTCGAGCCGGTCGCCGTCGACGACATGGCGAACCACGAGCGCGGGCTGTGGGGCTCCGGCCCGGACGAGCGCGTGCACCACGGCCTCGCCCGGATCCAGGGCATGGTCGGCCACGACGGTGTGGTGAGTCCGCGCATCGGTGGGGGCCGCACCCTGTCCGAGCGCGTGGTGCTCGTGCCGTGGGGCGACGCACCCGCCGGCGGTGAGCGAGCCCTGGCGACCGTCCGCGACCGCCCGTGGCCCGGCAAGCTGCCTGGCCCGCCCCCCGCCACCGTGCTCGAGCGCCCCCGACCGGTCGACGTCGTCGCCGCCGGCGGTGCGAGCGTCGACGTCGACGAGCGCGGCGTGCTGTCCGGCGCACCCGACCGGTTCCGTGCCGAGGGCGACCGGGGCGGCGGGTTCTCCGCCGTGACGGCATGGGCGGGTCCGTGGCCGCTCGTCGTCCGGTGGTGGGAGTCCGGCGGCCGACGCCTGCACCGGCTGCAGCTCGTCGACGCCGAGGGGCGTGCCTGGTACCTGGTGCTGGCGGACCACCGCTGGTGGGCAGAGGCGATCGCGACGTGACCCCGACCACCACCACCGACAGGAGCGTGACCTGATGGGCTACAGCAACCCACCCATCCCGTGGTCGCAGTTCGAGCGCGCGCTGTCCGACAAGCGGAGCCCGGGCACGGCGCACGACGGCGACGGCGGCGACAGCCCGGCATGGTCGCGGAAGCGCGAGCCGTACGTCCCGTCGCCGCTCGACACCGGCGGCGGGCCCGTGGTGCCGTACGCCGAACTGCACGCACATTCGGCCTTCAGCTTCCTCGACGGCGCCAGCCAACCCGAGCACCTGTTCGAAGAAGCCGCTCGGCTCCGACTGCACGCCCTCGCGCTCACCGACCACGACGGCTTCTACGGGGCCGCACGGATGGCCGAGGTCGCCGAGTCGTACCCGCAGGTCGGCACCGTGTTCGGCACTGAGCTGTCTCTGGGACTGACCGAACCGCAGAACGGTGTGCCCGACCCCGAGGGCTCGCACCTGCTCCTGCTCGCCGACGGCCAGGACGGCTACCACCGGCTCGCCGGCGCGGTGACGAGCGCACACCTCGCCGCCGGGTCCGAGAAGGGCAGCCCGCAGTACGACCTCGACGACCTCGCCGCGCGGGCGGACGGGCACTGGCGGGTCCTCACCGGCTGCCGCAAGGGCTCCGTACGGCAGGCCCTCGAGCAGGGTGGCGAGTCGGCCGCCGAGACCGCGCTCCGGGTGCTGCTCGACCGGTTCGGCAGCCGCAACGTCGTCGTGGAGCTGCTCGACCACGGCGACCCGCTCGACAGCGCCCGCAACGACGCCCTGGCCACCCTCGCCGCGAAGCACGCGCTGCCCCTGGTCGCCACCGGCAACGTGCACTACGCCACCCCCGACCGGTTCCCGGTGGCGACCGCGCTGGCGGCGGTGCGCGCCCGCCGCAGCCTCGACGAGATCGACGGCTGGCTGCCGGCCGCCGACACCGCCCACCTGCGCTCCGGCGCCGAGATGGCCAGACGGTTCGGGCGCTACCCCGGCGCGATCGAGGGGACCGTGGAGCTCGCCGACGAGCTCGGGTTCCGGCTGAAGACCGTGCAGCCCGGGCTGCCCGACCTCGACGTCCCGGACGGGCACACCGCGATGTCGTGGCTCCGCGAGCTCACGTGGACGGGTGCCCGGCGGTTCTACCCCGGCAGCGCCGACGGCGTCGACCCCCGCAAGCGGGAGCGCATCGAGCGTGAGCTGTCCGTGATCGAGGAGAAGAACTTCCCGGGGTACTTCCTGATCGTGCGCGACATGGTGCAGTACGCCCGCGGTCGGGGCATCCTCTGCCAGGGGCGGGGCTCGGCGGCGAACTCGGCGGTCTGCTACCTGCTCGAGATCACCGCGGTGGACTCGATCCGGTACGGGCTGCCGTTCGAGCGGTTCCTGTCGGCGATGCGCGACGAGGAACCCGACATCGACGTCGACTTCGACTCGGACCGACGCGAAGAGGTGATCCAGTACGTGTACGCCAAGTACGGCCGGCACAACGCCGCCCAGGTCGCGAACGTCATCACCTACCGCCCCAAGGGCGCGGTGCGCGACATGGCGAAGGCGCTCGGCCACAGCCCCGGGCAGCAGGACGCCTGGTCGAAGCAGGTCGAGCGGTGGGGGTCGGTGACCGAGAGCCAGGACCACGACATCCCGCCGGCGGTCGTCGGGCTCGCGAGCGACGTCCTCGGGTTCCCGCGGCACCTCGGCATCCACTCCGGCGGCATGGTGCTGACCGACCGCCCGGTGGGCGAGGTCGTGCCGATCGAGCACGCCCGGATGGACGGCCGCACCGTGCTGCAGTGGGACAAGGACGACTGCGCCTACATGGGGCTCGTGAAGTTCGACATGCTCGGGCTCGGCATGCTCGCGGCCCTGCAGTACTCGTTCGACCTGGCGGCAGAGCACTGCGGGGAGCGCTGGGAGATGCACTCCATCCCGAAGGAGGAACAGGGGGTCTACGACCAGCTCTGCCGCGCGGACACGATCGGGGTGTTCCAGGTGGAGTCCCGCGCGCAGATGGGCACCCTGCCCCGACTGCTCCCGCGGCGGTTCTACGACCTGGTGATCGAGGTCGCACTCGTCCGACCCGGGCCGATCCAGGGCGGCGCGGTGCACCCGTACATCCGCCGGCGCACGGGCGAGGAACCGATCACCTACATGCACCCGGCGCTCGAACCCGTGCTCGAACGCACCCTCGGGGTCCCGCTGTTCCAGGAACAGCTGATGCAGATGGCGATCGCGGTCGGCAACTGCTCCGGTGACGACGCCGACCTGCTGCGACGGGCGATGGGGTCGAAGCGCGGGCACGAGAAGATCGACCGGCTGCGCGACAAGCTCTACACGGGGATGGCGGACAACGGCATCCACGGTGCAGATGCCGACGCGATCTACGCGAAGATCCAGGCGTTCGCGAACTTCGGCTTCGCGGAGAGCCACTCGATCAGCTTCGCCCTCATCGTCTACGCGAGTGCGTGGATGCGGCTGCACTACCCGGGGGCGTTCCTGGCGGCACTGCTCCGGGCGCAGCCGATGGGGTTCTACTCACCGCAGACCCTGGTCGCCGACGCCCGGCGGCACGGCGTCCGCGTACTGCGACCGGACATCCTGCGGTCCGGGGTCGACGCCACGCTCGAACCGCTGCCGGACGGGGACGCCCCTGCCGGTGACGACGCGTGCCTGGCCACCGAGCAGCCACCGGTGCTGCCCTTCGACAAGGCGCTCCCCGACGACACCGCGAGCCACCGACGCGACGGGGCCTTCGCCGTGCGGCTCGGGCTCGCCGAGGTCGCGTCGCTCAGCCGGAAGAGCGCCGAGAAGATCGTCGCGGAGCGGGACGCCAACGGTCCCTTCCGCGACATGTCGGACCTGGCCCGGCGGGTCGGGCTCACCACGCCGCAGCTCGAGGCCCTCGCCGCCGCCGACGCCTTCGCCCCGTTCGACATCGACCGCCGCGGTGCGATGTGGTCGGCTGCCCAGGCGGCCGCCGAGCGTCCGGACCAGTTGCCGGACACGCAGGTGTTCGTGCAGCCGCCGCTGTTCGGGCAGATGACGAGCGGGGACGTGCTCATCGCCGACATGTGGTCGACGGGCATGACGACCGACGACCACCCCGTCCGGCACGTGCGCGACCGGCTCGCAGCCCGCCGGGTGCTCAGCGTGCAGGACACCGCGACCGCCGAGACCGGACGACGGGTCGAGGTCGGCGGGATCGTGACGCACCGACAGCGTCCGGCGACGGCCTCCGGCATCACGTTCCTGAACGTCGAGGACGAGACCGGGCTGGTCAACGTCATCTGCAGCGTCGGGGTCTGGGGGCGCTTCCGCCGGGTGGCGCGGGAGTCCCCGGCGGTGATCGTCCGGGGCATCCTCGAGCGCTCGCCCGACGGGGTGGTCAACCTGGTGGCGGACCGCATCGAGCACCTGTCGCTGTCCGTCCGCACCCGCTCGCGGGACTTCCAGTGAGCGGTCGTGCTCAGCGCACCTCGGGCAGGCGGATCGTGACCTCGAGCCCACCGGCGGGCACGTTGCGGAGCGACGCCGTGCCTCCCGCCCGTTCCGCCACCGCACGCACGATCGCGAGTCCCAGCCCGGAGCCGCCGGGCAGGGCGCCGGCACCGGTCGACGGGTCCGGGTTCGGGCGGGACGTCCGGGCCTCGTCCGGACGGGTGAATCGGTCGAACGCCACCGGGATGAAGGACTCGGGCACGCCGGGGCCGTCGTCGGTGATCTGCAGCACGCCCTCGCCGCCGGTGCTCCGCCAGGACACGAAGATGCCGCCGCCGCGGGGGAGTGCGGCCACGGCGTTGCCCGCGATGTTCGTGACGAGCTGGGCCATCCCTCCGGTGTCGATCCGGTACCGCGGTTCGACGGTGCCGCCGCCGATGCCCGGGCCGGAACCGCCGACGGCGACGGGCGGCTCGAGGTCGAAGTCGACGGTGACGTCCTTCGCCGACGCGATGAGTCGGACGCGGTCGACCGCGGCCATCACCTCGTCGCCGAGGTCCGACCACGCGGTCTCGGGGCGCCGGTCGCCGTCCTGTTCACGGCGCTCCGACTCCTCGATCCGCGACAGGGCGAGCAGGTCGTTCGCCAGCCGCGACAACCGCGCGACGCTGTGCTTGGCGCGTTCGATGTGGGCGGCGAGGGCGGCGGCGTCGTTGCCGTCGAGCGAGGCGAGGTCGAGCTGGGTCGTCAGGATGGCCAGGGGCGTCCGGAGCTCGTGGCTGGCGTCCGACACCATCTGGCGTTCGCGCTCGGTCGCCTGCCGGGTCCGGGCGAGGAAGGCGTTGAGCGTGGTCGCCAGGGACGCCAGCTCGTCCTGGGCGGGGCCCACCGGCAGCTCGGCACGCTCCGGGGCCACGGAGAGCCGTTCGGCCTCGCGGCGCATCCGGTTCACCGGGCGCAGCGCGGTGGTCGCGAGCACCCAGGACGCCACGCCGAACGCGAGCAGGATGGCCAGGCCGGTCAGCGACAGCGTCGTCGTGAGGTCGTCGACCACGATGGCCTCGGCCTGCGAGTTGCGGGCGGCGACGACGGTCCAGCGGCCGGCCTCGTTGACGGGGTGCTCCACCACGACGCGGTACTCCGAGCCGGATGCCGTGATGATCGAGGTGCCGGCGGGGGTGGATCGCAGACTGCCGAGCGCCTGCTCGACACGATCGGGCATCGTCGACAGCACGATCTCGCCGGACGGGGACACGACGGCGACGAGCTGCGCGTTGCCCGGCGGCGAGAGGTCGGGGTCGCTGTCGACCTCGAGCGTGGCGACGTACGGGTCGGCATCGGCGTCGAGCAGGGTGCGGGTCGCACTCGCGACGACGCTCACCACCTGGAACCGCATCACCAGGACGAGCAGCAGGATGACGATCGCGGCGATCGCCGTCGACCCGATCGTGATCCGGGCACGCAGCGACAGCAGACGCAGCGGCCGGATCGGACCGCCGCGTCGGCGGTCCGATCGTGGGGCGTCGTCGGCCCCGCTCACGCCCCGAGCAGATCCAGGCGGTACCCGCGACCGCGGACCGTGGCGATGGCGACGGTGGCCTCGTGCGCGGTGAGCTTCTTGCGGAGGTACGAGATGTACTGCTCGACCACGTTCGGGTCGACGTGCTGCGAACCGTCCCAGACCTCTTCGAGGATCTTCGGGCGGTCGACGACACTGCCGGCGGACCGGGCGAGCAGTCGGAGCAGGGCGAACTCGGTGGGGCTCACGGCGACGCGCTGGCCCTTGATCGAGATGCGGCGGGCCTCGGAGTCGATGGAGACGTCCCCGACCTCGATCGTGCGGGGTGCCCCGGCGGACTCACGACGGCCGAGCGCACGCAGCCGAGCGGTGAGCTCGGCGAAGGCGAAGGGCTTGGTGAGGTAGTCGTCCGCGCCCGCGTCGAGCCCGAACACGCGGTCGTCGACGGCGTCGCGCGCGGTCACGAGCAGGATCCGCACGGGGTCCTCGCGCTCACGGATCCGCCGGGCGAGCTCGAAGCCGGACATGCCGGGCATCATCACGTCCACGACCGCAAGGTCGAACGCCTGCTCGCCGAGGGCGATGAGCGCCTCGACACCGTTCTCGACGGCCGTGACCCGGTACCCCTCGGCCGCGAGTCCGCGTTCCATCAGGGCACGCATCTCGTCGTCGTCCTCGACCACCAACAGCCGCATAGTGGACCTCCTCGGACCCATCGTGGCATCGAACCGGCGCGGACGGCCGTTCTGCGGGTCCGACTCGCTGAATCTCGTCACAGGACAAGGCAGAACGGTCTGTCCCACGTTCTAGGGACGTGAGCCCCGCTTGCTTCGTTGCTAGGCTCCGGCAGCGGACAGCGCGACCCGATGCGCCGCCCGCACTGGGGGATCATGAACGACTCGATCGACCACCCGGCCATCGTGCGCCTGCGCGCCGAACTGGACGCCGCGTGGAAGGGCATCGGCGCGCTCGCGCAACTCGAGGACGCACCGCGCGACCGCGTGGTCGCGGAACTGCGGACGGCCGTGCCGGACGTGGCGAGCCGTGCTGCACGCGAGGTCGGCACCGAGGCCGTCGTCGCGGAGATCAGCCGGTACGCCGACGCCGGCATCCCGGGTGCGACCGCGACCGACGTCGTGCCGACCGCGGTGATCTGGTCGGACGTCGTGCGGACGGCGTCGGAAGCGGCCTGCGCAGCGCGCTGAAGCAGACCGAGCGGCCTGCGCAGTGCGCTGACGCGGACTGACTAGTCGTCCTCCCCGAGCAGCTCGCCACGCACCCGTCGGATGTCCTCGAGCAGCGCCCCGATGAGCACCCAGTGCCGGGAGTTCGGCCGGACCACCTCGAGCGGCGCGGTGAGCGCCGGCTCGGAGGCCTCCGCCCACGGTCCGACGTCCGGCCCGGAGGCAGCAGTGTCCGCTCCGCCGACCCCGTCCACCGGGTCGAGCCGTGTCGATTCCACCCGAGCGCTCAGCGCCCGGACGTCCGCACCGATCCGTGCCACCTCGGTCGCGATGCCGTGCACCACCGGGTCGTCGCGCAGGTCCGGTGCGGTGTTGTCGCGGATCGCCCGGGTCATCCCGGTGACCCGGGTCACCAGGACGCGCAGGTGGTCGGTGGTCACCACGTCGCGGTCGAGGATCGTCCGGTGCCGGCCACTGCGCGGGTTCATCGTCAGGGACTCGCGCGCCGACCCCAGGGACGCCTCGGCCTTGGCGTGCTGCTGCCGCAGTGCGCGGGCCGCGACGAGCGCCTCGTCCCAGCGCTCGCGGTCCCACCCCTCGGTCAGGCCGATCGCGATCCGCTCGAACGCCACCGCGGTGTCACGGGCGAGCCGGGCGACGGCGAGGTGCGCCGGTTCGAGCAGCACGGGCGGCACGATGAGCGCGTTCACGACCAGGGCGACGATCGCACCGATCACGGTCTCGAGGATCCGGTCGGCGGAGTAGTTCGGCGTCACGACCCCGGCGGTGAGCACGAGCATCCCGCTGATCCCGACCTGGGTGGCCGAGGTCGGGGTGAGCCGGAGCGCCCACGCGATGAGGATCGCGAGCACGATGACGAGCAGCACGACGAACACGCCGTCGCCGAGCAGCAGGTGGAACCCGGTGGCCAGCACGACGCCGATCACGACGCCCGCGCTCCGCTCGAGCCCCTTCACGAACGACTGGTTGATGCTCGGCTGCACCACGAGCAGCGCGGCGATCGCGGCGAAGGTGGGGAACGGCCCCTGGATGACCAGGCGGCAGAGGAGCACGGCGGCGACCACCGCGACGGCGGTCTTCACGACCTGCAGGAACGGCGTGCGACTGGAGCTGCGGAGACGCGCGACCGGGTTCACACCGACCACGGTAGCCACCGGCCGCGCGCCGAGCCGTGCACGAACGCGACGAAACCCGCGCGACACGGTTGACTGATGTCGTGTGGCCCAACCATGAGCGCGTCATCCCGCAGGCCTTCGCCGGCTCCGGGACCTCCGTGGTGGCCGCGCGGGCGCACTCCGTCGAGCCCTCCGGCAACGGGTACCTGTACGGCTACGAGGTCGACACGGTGGACCGCAACGGCCAGCGCGCCACGGTCCTGACCTACGTCGACACCGGCGGCACCCACGACCAGAACAGCGCGATCGTCACCGACCCGGCGACGGGCGAACCGGTGTCGGTGTGGGCGTACCCGAACGACCCCGGCCTGCCCGTGCTGCCGCAGGTCACGTACCGCGACGCCGTCGCCGAGTTGCTGACCACGCTCGGCATGCCCGTCACCGACCCGGTGCTCACCGTGGCGGCGTACCGGCCCGGCAAGCGCGCGGTCGTGCGCGTGGACGCCCCCGAGCGCACCCTGTTCCTGAAGATCGTCCGTCCCCACCGGGTCGCACCGATCGTGCAGTCGCACGAGCAGTTCGTCGCGGCCGGTCTGCCGGTGCCGCGTGTGCTGTCCAGCCGTGGCGACGGCCTGCTCGTGCTCGAGCG
This sequence comes from Curtobacterium sp. MCLR17_040, assembly GCF_003234735.1. Lineage (NCBI taxonomy): Bacteria > Bacillati > Actinomycetota > Actinomycetes > Micrococcales > Microbacteriaceae > Curtobacterium > Curtobacterium sp. MCLR17_040. Next base: position 108,827 of record NZ_QKTE01000003.1, read on the forward strand.
CATCCGCGGCGTGCCCGCCGGCAGCCGCATCCTCGACATCGCCGACGACCCCCGCTTCGTGGCGTCGCTCGCCGCGCTGAGCGGCCGGGTCGCCACCGTCCCGATGACCCAGCAGGCGCGCGCCGACGCGATGGACCACGCCGACTGGCACCGTCGCACGCTCATCGCCGCCCTGCCGCGTGACGCCGAGGAGATCGACCGCCTGTACGACGCCATCGGCCGCCGCTCCATCGGCTGGTCGAGCTCGACCAAGCAGGTCGTGCACGGCGACCTGCACCTGGAGCAGGTCTTCGTCGACGAGGACGAGCCGTGGCGCATCTCCGGCCTGCTCGACATCGACACCGCGGGCTGGGGCTTCCCGGTCCGTGACGTCGGTGCCGTCGTCGCCCACCTCGTGGTCACCGGGCTCTGGCACCGGTCCCGAGGCGACGCCGAGCGCGGCGCCGCCGCCGAGCGCCTCGCCGACGCGATCGCCCGCGACTGGGTCGCGCGCAACCCGCGCGAGGCCGTCCGCATCGGACCCGCCATCGGCGCCCAGCTGCTCGCCCACGCCGGCGGCCAGGCGACCACCGGCTCCGCCAACGGGATCCAGACGGCCCAGCAGCTCCTCGCCGCGACGCAGGCCGCCCTGGCGGACGCGGCCCCGAGCCTCCCGACCGGTGGTTCGACCCGCCCGCGGTCCGCACCGCAGGTCTGAGAAGCGAAGCCGCTGTCGCGAAAGCGACAGTTCTGCGCGGAACATCCGCGGCGTCCTGTCGCTTTCGCGGGGTCACCGGGGCAGGGAACCGGAGACGTGTCGCTTCGGTGGGGTGAACACGACCGGAGGACGGACTGGAGGCGCGGGTCGGGCCCGCCACGGGCCTCCCGTCCGCCGTCGCGACGCGCGCGGGCAACGCGCCGGTCGCCTCCGTCGGTGGTCCGGGAGTAAACTGAGCGCGCACGCACCGCGTTCCCGCGTGCCGCGTCGATTCCGGACGCAGCCGTCGATCACTTGATCGACGCGGGGACCGGGCCGTGACCGCCCCGAGAGGGCATCACGTGCGTGTGACGACGCCGGATCCCGGCGCGGACCGTCCGAACCTGCTCCCGGCAGGTGCTCGTGTGGAACGGCTCGCGGGAGTCCACCGGACGTCCCGATGCGGGGACCGGCGATGCGGTGGGCCACGGTGGCCCGCAGCTGAACCGGAGCCGCGCCAGGCACCGGTGCAGGACTTCCCGCCCCACGGGCGGATCGCCCCGACGTGTGGGCGGAACAGGAGGAGCGTTGGCTCGATCAGGCACCCGGCGTGCTGCCGGCGGGACGCGGACCGCGTCACGTCGCACCAGGCCGCTGGACAACGACGGCGTCATCCCCGTCCTCGCCCGCGCTGTGCGCGAGGTCGAGGCCGCGGCGCAGCGCGGACCGCTCAAGGCATCGAACCGGACGAAGTTCCAGGCGGTCGCCCTGCTCATGCGCGAAGAGCGCGCGCGGGTGAAGGCCGACACGGAGCTCACCGACGCGCAGCGCGCCGAGCAGCTCAAGCGGCTCGACGGCGTGGCCACGATCCTGGCGAAGACGGCGGCGCGCGACACCAGCGTCATCCAGCTCCTCGCCGAAGAGGTGCAGGTGTCCGAGGCGACGCGTGCGGTCAAGCGAGACATGATGATCGCGGGCGGCATGGAACTGCAGCCGGAGGACCTCGTCATCGCGTCCGAGCCCGCCGCGGTGGTCGAGACCCCGGTGCGGGCCGTCGTGCCGCAGGCGGTCGTGCAGCGCCAGCTGGCGAACCCCTTCATGCCACCGGACTTCGCCCTCGCCGACCAGCCCGTCGCGCACCCGCGTCGCCTGGCGAACTGGGAACTGTTCGGGCCGCTGTTCAAGTCGTTCGAGTACGGCGCGGGCGGGGGAGCGGCGACGATGCCGCTGCCGGAGCCCACGACGCTGCACTCGCGCTCGGGCACCACGCTCATGAAGCACCAGGCGGAACTCGTCGCCGCCGCGTCGCAGGGGCACCGCACCTTCCTGCTCGCCGACGAGCCCGGCCTCGGCAAGACCGCACAGTCGCTGCTCGCCGCCGACGCCGCGAACGCGTTCCCGTTGCTCGTCGTCGTGCCGAACGTCGTCAAGACGAACTGGGCGCGTGAAGCCGAGCGCTGGGTGCCGAACCACCGCGCCACGGTGATCCACGGGGACGGCAACGACCTCGACGGGTTCGCCGACATCGTCATCGTGAACTACGAGATCCTCGACCGGCACGCCGGGTGGCTCGGCAACTTCGGGTTCAAGGGGATGGTCGTCGACGAGGCGCACTTCATCAAGAACAGGGACTCGCAGCGCGCCCGGTTCGTGCTGCAGATCGCCGAGCGCATCCGGCAGCGCACCGCCGCACCGCTGCTCATGGCGCTGACCGGTACCCCGCTGATCAACTCGGTCGAGGACTTCCGCACCATCTGGGAGTACCTCGGCTGGATCGACGACAAGAAGCCGCGCGCGAAGCTCATGAACGAGCTCGAGGAGATCGGCCTGACGCCGGCCGACCCCGGGTTCTTCGTCGAGGCCCGCCGTGCCGTCATCGACCAGGGCATCGTCCGACGCCGCAAGGTCGACGTCGCCGCGGACATCCCGGCCCGCCGGATCGCCGACATCCCCGTCGAGCTCGACGGTGACGAGGGTCGCTCCATCCGCGACGCCGAGCGCGAGCTCACCGCGAAGCTCGTCCGCCGCTACCACCAGGCGCTCGACGCCCGCACCGGGCAGGACCCGGTCGTCGGCATCGACCACAAGCTGGTCCGCCAGGTCGCACGCTGGGAGCTCGAGGACCAGGACGCCTCGTCGACCGGCGAGAACGTGTTCTCGATGGTCCGCCGCATCGGCCGGGCCAAGGCCCAGCTCGCGGCCGACTACGCGGCGCAGCTCGCCTCGAACGTCGGCAAGGTCGTGTTCTTCGCGAAGCACCTCGACGTGATGGACCAGGCGGAAGAGGTGTTCGCCCGTCGCGGGCTGCGCACCGCCACGATCCGCGGCGACCAGACGCCGACGCAGCGCACGGCCGAGATCGACTCGTTCGTGAACGACCCCGACGTCGCCGTCATCGTCTGCTCGCTGACCGCGGCCGGGGTCGGGCTGAACCTGCAGGTGTCGTCGAACGTCGTGCTCGCCGAGCTGTCGTGGACGAGCGCCGAGCAGACCCAGGCGATCGACCGCGTGCACCGCATCGGGCAGGAAGAGCCCGTCACCGCGTGGCGCATCATCGCCGCGCAGACGATCGACACCAAGATCGCCGAGCTCATCGACTCGAAGGCGTCCCTGGCCGCCCGCGCGCTCGACGGCTCGGACGAAGAGGTCGTCGACTCCGGTGACATCCAGCTCGACGCGATGGCTGCGCTGCTGACCGAGGCGCTCGGCGGCTAGCGCCGGCGCGTCCGGCGCTGACAGCAAAACACCGGTGTTCGCACTCTGAACCGCGTCATGCGCGTGTTCGGAGCGTGAACACCGGTGTTTTGCGAGGGGAACCTGCTCAGATGCGGGACTGCACCTCGGCCAGGGACGGGTTCGTCGCCGTCGAGCCGTCGGGGAACACCAGCGTCGGCACGGTCTGGTTGCCGCCGTTGACCTCGGCGACGAGTTCGGCGGTACCGGGGGTCTGCTCGATGTCGACCTCGGTGAAGGGCACCCCGGCCTTCGACATCTGGTTCTTCAGCCGGGCGCAGTAGCCGCACCACGTGGTGGTGAACATCGTGACGCCGCCGGCTTCGGGCGTGAACTGCTCGCGGGTGATCGTGTCGCTCATCCCTGCAGGCTAACCCCGGGTGCGGGGAAACCCCGCAGTGCCTGGTAGACAAGAGCGTGTGAGCCACACGCACCTCGAGATCGAGCGCACCTACGACCTGCCCGAGGGCGGTGCCCTCCCCGACCTCGTCGGCGCGGGCGGCATCCTCCGCACCGAGCACCAGGAGCCGTTCGAACTGGACGCGACCTACTGGGACACCGAGCGGTACGACCTGGTGGCCGCGCGGGTGACCGTCCGCCGCCGCACGGGCGGCCCCGACGCCGGCTGGCACATCAAGCGCTCGGAGTCGGACACGGTCCGCCACGAGCAGCAGTTCCCCCTGACCGACGACGCCGACACGGTGCCCGACGAGGTCCTCGCCGCGCTCTTCACGGAGCGTCGCGGTCGCGGGCTGCGTCCCGTCGTCCGGATCACCACCACCCGCACCGTCACCCGACTGCTCGACGAGGACGGCGACCAGATCGCCGAGCTCGCCGACGACCAGGTCACCGCACAGCGTCTCGACGACGACGCCCCCGAGACCCCGCGCACCTGGCGCGAGGTCGAGGTCGAGACCGTCCACGGCGTCGACCCGCAGATCGCCCACGAGCTGTTCGCGGCCCTCGACGGACGCTTCGCGGCCGTCGGCGCCGGCCCCGCCGCCGTCGCGTCCAAGCTGGCACGCGGGCTGGCAGGAGCACCGGCACCGCGCCTCCAGACCGAGGAGAAGCCGGCCAAGGGCACGACCGCACGCATCCTGGCGAAGCGGGTGCGCAAGCTGCGCGTCGCGCTGCTCGGCCAGGAGGCCCGGCTCCGCTCCGGCGACACGGCCGACCTCCGGCAGGCGGCCGACACCACCCTCGAGATCGCCGCGATCCTGGGCGCGTACCGCCCGGCGTTCCCCGACGGCGAGGCCGTCGACCGCGCCGCCGAGGCGGCGGACGGCCTGGCGGGCGTCACCGCGCGTGCGGCGCTGGCCGAGTACCTGATCGACCGGCTGCCGCGGGCGTCGTCGCCGGCGCAGGACGACCTGGTCGACGCGATGACCCGTGAGCGCATCCTCGCCTCGACCCGGGAACGTCGCGACCAGGCGGTGCGGGACGTCGTCGCGTTCCTGCACGGCGAGCCGTTCCTCGAACTGCTCGACGCCCTCGACGACGCGGCCGAGCGACCGGCTCCGACGGCGTGGTCGCTCCGCGCACCGAAGCAGGTCGCGCAGGACGTCGGCGCCGACGTGAAGCCGCGTGTGCGCGAGCTCGTCCGGGCCGCCGTCGCCGACGACACCTCGGACACCGCTGCCGAGCGTGAGGCTGCCGACCGGACCACCACCGAGGCCGCGTGGCAGGAGACGATGCGCGCCCGGATGGCGATGGATGTCCTCGGCGACGACGCGTTCCCGCACGCGCTGTGGAAGCGGATCGGCACCGCCGCCGACGTGCTGACCGAACGGGTGCGGTCCCTGCACGCCCTCGACATCCTGCGGGCGAACGCGGCGATCGCGGAGCGCGGGGGTGAGGGCACGTTCGGGTACGGGGTGCTCGCGGGGGACCGGGTGCGCCTGGCCGAGGAGTCCTACGACGAGGCGGTGCACGCGCTCAACCGCGTGTGAGCGCTTCGTTCGCTTGGTGAGCAGAAGAGGTCGGGTCCCGCGTTCGGACCCGACCTCTTCTGCTCACGAAGTGCGAGGCGTCGCTCAGCCCGCGGCGATCGGGTTGGCGGTCGCGGCGGCGGGCGTCTCGTCGGCGAGCCCGAGCACGTCGAGCAGCCAGGCGAGTTCGAACGCCCGCTCCTTCCACGACGCGTAGCGACCGCTGACACCACCGTGGCCGGCGGACATCTCGGTCTTCAGCAGCACCGGCGCGCCGACCTCGCGGAGCTTCGCGGTCCACTTCGCGGGCTCGACGTACAGCACGCGGGTGTCGTTGATCGAGGTCACGGCGAGGATCTGCGGGTACTGCACGTCGTCGCGGACGTTCTCGTACGGGGTGTACTCGCTCATGTAGCGGTAGACCTCGGCGTCGTGCAGCGGGTCGCCCCACTCGTCCCACTCGATGACGGTGAGGGGCAGGTCCGGGTCGAGGATGCTCGTCAGGGCGTCGACGAACGGCACGGCGGCCAGGATGCCGGCGAACCGCTCTGGTGCGAGGTTGGCGACCGCACCCATCAGGAGCCCGCCCGCGCTGCCACCCTCGGCCACGAGGCGGTCGGCGCTCGTGCGGCCGGACTCGATCAGGTGCTCGGCGACCGCGACGAAGTCGGTGAAGGTGTTCTTCTTCGTCAGGGTCTTGCCGTTCTCGTACCAGTGCCGGCCGAGCTCACCGCCACCACGGACGTGCGCGACGGCGAAGACGACACCGCGGTCGAGCATCGACAGGCGCATGACGCTGAAGCCGGGGTCGATCGAGTGTTCGTACGAGCCGTAGCCGTAGAGGTGCAGCGGTGCCGGGGTGCCGTCCTCGACGGCGTCACGACGCCAGACGAGCGAGATCGGCACGCGGGTGCCGTCCGACGCGGTCGCCCAGTCGCGCTCCTGCACGTAGTCGGCCGGGTCGTAGCCGCCGAGCACGGGCTGGCGCTTCAGGACGGTGACCTCGCCGGTGGCCAGGTCGAGGTCGCTGACCTCGGAAGGGGTCACGAACGACGTGTACCCGATCCGGAGCGTCGGCTGCTCCCACTCCGGGTTGCCGCCGAGCCCCGCCGAGAACAGTGCTTCGTCGAAAGGGACCTCGTGCGCGTCGCCGTAGCCGTCGCCCTCGATCGGGATGATCGCGACGCGGGGGAGCGCCTCGGACCGGTACTCCAGGGCGAGGTGCCCGGCGAAGGCGTCGACCGACTCGATGCGTCGTTCGGTGTGGTGCGCCACGACGACGCGGCGGTCACGCTCGGACGTCGGGTCGTCGGCGGGGACGTCGACGAGCTCGAAGTTCTCGGCGCCGTCGTTGTGCAGCACCAGGAACCGGTCGCTGCCGCCGACGATGGCGTGCTCGATCTCGTACTCGACACCCTCACGGCGGGGCCAGACGACCTGGAACTCACCGGTCGGGTCCGCGGCGTCGAGGACGTGCGCCTCGGACGTGATCTTCGAGCCGAGCTCGATGACGATGTACTGCGACGAGCGGGTGACACCGACGCCGACCCAGTAGCGGTCGTCGGGTTCCTCGAACACCAGGACGTCCTCGGACGCCGCGGTGCCGACCGTGTGGCGCCAGATCTTGTCCGGACGCCACGACTCGTCGACCGTGGGGTAGAAGACGTAGCGGCCGGCCGGGTCGAACGTGGCGCCGGCGCCCGTGTTCGGGATGGCTTCGCCGAGGTCGGTCCCCGAGGCCAGGTCGCGCACGTGCAGGGTGTACCGCTCGTCACCCTCGACGTCGATGCCGTAGACCAGGCGGGTGCCGTCGTCGCTGATGTCGTAGGTGCCGAGGGAGAAGAACTCGTGGCCGTCGGCCAGGGCGTTGCCGTCGAGGACCACCTGCTCGCCGGGGAGTGTCGACTCACCCTCGACGACGGCGGGCGGTGTCCAGTCGTCGGGGCCGGCGACGGGCACGCGGCAGTGCACGCCGTACTGGCTGCCCTCGGCGGTGCGGGTGAAGTACCACCAGTCGCCCATGCGGACCGGCACGGAGAGGTCGGTCTCCTGGACGCGGCTCTTCACCTCGGCGAAGATGCGGTCCCGCAGCGGCGCGAGGTGCGCGGTGGCGGCGTCGGTGTGGGCGTTCTCGGCTTCGAGGTACGCCAGGGTGTCGGGGGATTCCTTGTCCCGCAGCCACTCGTAGTCGTCGACGAAGTCGATGCCGTGGTGGGTCCGTGTCACGGGCCGCTTGGCGGCGCTGGGCGGTGTGGATGCGGTGTGCTCGTTGCTCACCGTCCCACCCTATTCGCCCGCACCCCCGGTCAGGCCGCCGTGCGCTCGCGCCCGCCCACCGCCGCCTGCACCCGCTGCTCGAACGCCTCGAGCTCGTCGACCACGGCCGGTGCGACCCACGCGCGGTCACGGCGACGACCGGTGACCGGACGGAGCACTCCCGCCGACACCAGGTCGTGGGTGACGCGCTCGACCTCGTCGTCGGTGAGCAGGGTGTCCAGGTGCACTTCGGTCAGGACGGGGTCGTCGGCGAGCGCACGGCCGACGACGGCGTGCGGGCCCGAGGCGCAGGGGCCGACGGACCGATCGGCGTCGTGCTCGGCGAGCAGCAGGGCGCTCAAGGTCGCCTCATCACAGACCGTCCCGAGCGCGAGGGCCAGGTCGACCACGAACCCGGTGACCTTGCCGTCGCGGTACTGCTCGAGGTGCCGGAAGTACCGCCGCCGATCCGCCGCGAGCGCGGTGGCCACCGGTGCCGTCACCGTCGTGGTCACCCCACGTCGCCGCAGCACGGCACCGATCAGCGCGCGCCCGATCCGACCGTTGCCGTCGGTGAACGGGTGGATCGACTCGAACTGGGCGTGGGCGATCGCGGCCTGGGCGATCGGGTGCAGGTCCACGCGGTGCACGAACGCGAACAGGTCGGCCATCAGCGGTGCCACGAGCTCGGGCGGTGGTGGCACGTACACGGCGTCGCGGGGTGTGGCACCGCCGCCGATCCAGTTCTGCACGTCGCGGTACCGGCCGGCGTACCGTCCGTCCACCGGGTCGTCGCGCATCAGCAGGCGGTGTGCCTCGAGCAGGGAGGCCTCGGTGACGGTGCCCGAGTCCGCTCCGGACACCAGGTGCTCGACGGCGCCGCCGGCCCGGACGACGGCGGTGGCACCGGCGTTCGCCCGGATGCCGACGAGGGCCCGTGCCAGGTCGTCGATCGACGCGGACTCGTCCTCGATCCGCGACGACGCCACGGCTTCGGTCCGGCCGAGCACGGACCCGAGCGGCGCGAGCCGGGAGCCGTGGTGGACGTCGAGGGCGCGCAGGGCCGTGGCGCTCCGGTCGAGCAGCGCGACGGTGTTGTCGTCGGGCGTCCACCGGGCCCTCGCGATGGACGGGGGCAGCGACACCCGCACGGTGGTCACCAGCCGGTCGTCACGGCACCCGCGGACGGTGCTCCGCCACGGTCGCTCGCTGCGTTCGTGCGTGGGCCAGGTGTCGCTCCGGTGTGCCATCCCGCGACGGTAGAGCCACCCGGACGCTCGACGCCAGGAATCGGTATTTCGCCCGCTCGCCGCCTGCCGCCGCCTGCCGCCGCGGGCCCGCCCGGCGGCGCCGCCCGACCCCCCGGCCCCGCCGCGCGCCCCTGCGACGGCACCCGCCCGCGCACCGCGCCCCCGCGTACCGTTGGTGCCATGAGCAACTCCTTCGCGATCATCGGTGCCCACGTCGTCCCCGTCTCCGCTCCAGCCTTCGACGGCGGCGCGGTCGTCGTCGAGGACGGCCGGATCACCGCGATCGGTCCGGACGTCTCCCCGCCCGAGGGGATGACGGTCATCGACGCCGCGGGTTCGTGGCTCGTCCCCGGCTTCGTCGAGGCGCACGGCCACGTCGGCATCCACGAGGAGGCCAACGGCGAGGCCGGCAACGACACGAACGAGATGACCGCCCCGAACATGGCCGGCGTCCGCGCGATCGACGCGATCGACATCGACGACGAGGGCTTCCGGGACGCCCTGGCCGGCGGGATCACGAGCATCGTCGTCAAGCCCGGCTCCGGCAACCCGATCGGCGGCCAGAGCGTCGCCATCAAGACCTGGGGAGGCCGGACGATCGACGAGCAGCTCATCTCCGACTCGGTGAGCGTGAAGAGCGCTCTCGGCGAGAACCCGAAGCGCGTCTACGGCGGCAAGGGCCAGACGCCCTCGACCCGGCTCGGCGTCGCGAAGATCATCCGCGACGCCTTCGTGGAGGCGCAGAACTACAAGGCCGCCCGTGACGCTGCCGCCGCGAAGGACGAGCCGTTCGCCCGCGACCTGACGAAGGAGACGCTCGTCCGGGTGCTCGACGGCGAGCTCGTCTGGGACCAGCACACCCACCGCCACGACGACATCGCCACCGCGATCCGCCTGTCCGAGGAGTTCGGCTACCGCCTCGTCGTGAACCACGGCACCGAGGCGCACAAGATCGCCGACGTGCTGGCTGCCAAGGACATCCCGGTCATCTACGGCCCGCTCTTCACCAGCCGGTCGAAGGTCGAGCTCCGCGACCGCGGCATCCCGAACCTCGCCACGATCGCGGCAGCCGGGGTCCGGGTCGCGATCACGACGGACGCGCCGGTCGTGCCGATCAACATGCTCGTCGACCAGGCGACCGCCGCCGTGAAGGAAGGCCTGCCCGCCCAGACCGCACTCGAGGCCCTCACCGTCAACCCGGCCGAGTTCCTCGGGTTCGGGGACCGCGTCGGTCGCCTGGCCGAGGGCTACGACGCCGACCTCGTGCTCTGGGACGGCGACCCGCTCGACGCGACCAGCCGCGCGACGCGCGTCTGGATCGACGGCAAGCCCGTCTTCGCGTGGGCCGACGGAGCCGGCGTCACCACCCCGCGCTGGTAGCGGGTGCAGAGCCGGGAGGCCCGGATCGCGACGTGCCTGCGGGTCGCGATCCGGGCCTCCAGGCCGTTGCGCCGGGGGCGCCGCGTGCTCAGACCTCGCGCGCCAGCAGGAAGTCGTTGATCCGCGTCGTGAGCTCGGCGTCGATCGGACGCGCGTCGCCGTTCACCGAACGGATCGGCGCAGCCTGCCGCACGCTCGACACGAGCCAGAGCGCGTCCGCCGCCGCCAGGTCGGCGAGGGTGACGAGTTCGTAGGCGGTCTCGATGCCCTCCTGCTCAGCGAAGCGGAACACATCGGCCTGCGTCGTGCCGGCCAGGATCCCGATGTCGGTGCGGGGCGTGACGAGCCGGTCGCCGACCTTCATGATGAGGTTGGCGCGCGTGCCCTCGAGCACGTAGCCGTCGCTCGAGACGAACAGGGCGTCGTCGGCGCCGCGGCGGACGGCCTCGCGCAGGGCGGCCATGTTGACGCCGTACGACAGCGTCTTCGCGCCCTGCAGCAGCCACGGCGAGGTGCGCTCGACGTCGTGCCGGTACCCGCGGTCCAGGATGACGACGGAGATGCCCTCGGTGCGTGCGGCCGTGGAGTCGCCCGACGGCGCGGCGTAGACCCACCCGGTCGGGCGGTCGGTGCCCTCGACGCCGCGGGTCAGGACGGTCTTGGCGAAGGCCTCGCGCACCGGGTCGAGGCGGGCGCAAACGGCCTCGATGGCCTGGCGCCAGGCCTCCGGGTCCGGGGTGGGCAGGTCGAGCATCGCGGCGGAGCGGCCGAAGCGGGCGAGGTGCGCCTCGAGGGCCTGGGGCCGACCGTCGATCACCGTGATCGTCTCGAACACGCCGTCGCCGCGCGTGACGCCGAGGTCCTGCACCTGCAAGTGCTCCTCGAGCGGCTTCGCCCAGGTGAAGGCGTCGGCCGCGGGGTCGTGCGGCGCAGCGTCGCGGGAGGGCTGGTTGAGGACGGCGAGCACGGTTTCGGTCATGCGTCCATCCAACCGCAGCTCAGCCGGCTTCGGGCAGCGCGCCCAGCAGCTTCCACACGGCGGGCGTCAGCTCGGGGTGCTGCAGCGCGATCCGGCGCAGCCGGTGGTACTCCTCGCCCAGCTTGGTGCCCTGCCCGGACGCCGGGTGGCTCGACCACTGTGCGTGCCGCTTGCCGATCGCCTCGTCCAGGTCGACGGCGTCCGCGCGCAGGATCAGCACGACCTGCTCGTCGACGGTGGGGAGCGTCGGCATGAACTCCCACGGGTCCTCACCCTGACGGCTCCGGTGCTCGACGAGCATCGAGATCTCCTCGGCGGCCTCGGCGCGCAGCACTTCGAGGCTGCGCCCGGTCCTGCGGGGCTCAGCCATGGTGCCCCCGCAGCACGCCTGCCATGGGAAAAGCGTACGACACTCCATCGGTCACACTGGACGCGTGACCCTTCGCGACGAGAGCAAGTCCCAGCATCCCCGGGTGGTGGTCGTGTACCTGCTGCGCGACGGCGAGTCAGGCCCCGAGGTCCTGCTGGGGGAGAAGCGCCGCGGCCTCGGCACTGGCCGTCTGGTCGGCCCCGGCGGCAAGCGCGAGCCCGGCGAGTCGGCGGTCGAGACCGCCGTGCGCGAGGTGCGTGAAGAGGTCGGCCTGCGGCTCGACGCGGTCGACCTGGAGGCCCGTGGCACGTTGGACTACCGGTTCCCGTACCGACCGTCCTGGTCCCAGGTCTCGGACGTCTTCGTCTGCCGCCGCTGGCAGGGAGACCCGTCGGGCTCCGACGAACTGGAGCCGCGGTGGATCCCCGTCGACACCGTGCCCTACGACGCGATGTGGGACGACGCCCGCTACTGGTTGCCGGGGGTGCTCGCGGGCGGCAACGTCCGGGCGCGGTTCACGTTCGCCGAGGACGACGCGACGGTCGCCGGGTTCACCGGGACGGGCGTCGGCGTCGGCGTGGAGGACTAGCTGCTTGCTGCTTGCTGCTAGCGCGGCTGCTGGGTGCGGGTGCTGCCGGTGCGCGCTTCCTCGGCGGCGGCCATGACGTCGGCGTCGCCGCTCCGGCCGCCCAGGGGTCGCACGAAGAAGTCGATGATGCCGACGACGATCGCGCCGATCATCGAGAACATCGCCCACCCCACGAACAGCCCGGCGGTGCCGCGGCCGTCGGCGGGCGCGAGCAGGACGCTCGCGGCGTAGAAGCCGACCGTCAGCACGAGGAACACGACGACGACGGTGATGAGGACGCGGTGCCAGGTGATGCGCGGGTTCATCCGATCAGGATACGCGTCAGCGGTCGGCGTGCTTGCCGTGCGGAGCCGCCGCTGGTCGCGGTTCCTTCCGGTTCGCGGGGCGCTGCACGGCGATGCGCCCGGTCGGCGTCGCATCCGGCTCGAGGCCGTCGCGACCGCCGGTGAAGACGTCACCGCCGGTGCGGTCGTCCTCCCAGTCGTCGTCCCGCAGCACGCTCAGGGTGCCGGTCTCGGTGGAGGTCAGGCCGTGGCGCTCGAGCTCGGCGTCGCGCTGCCCGCCGAGGAACTCGCGGTTGGCGGTGTTGGCGTCCTGGAACATCGTGGTCCGGCCGGTGACGATCGCGCGGATCCGTCGGCGCTCCCACCACTTCTTGCCGAAGTACATCAGCACCAGGCCGGCCGTGGCGTAGCAGGCCATCGTGATCAGGCCGCGAGCCGGGCCGGGGCCGACGCCGTAAACCTGGTGCTTGATCATGTCGACCATGCTCGAGCCGACGACGACGTTGTTCAGCCAGGCGAAGGGCTCGGGCATGAACCACTTCGGGTAGGCGCCGCCGGACGACGGCATGGACAGGAAGACGAAGCAGATCATCGCGGGTGCGGCGATGAACCGGCCGACGAAGTAGCTCAGGCCGTTCACCGCCAGGCCGATCGCCACGATCCAGCCCCAGGCGATGAGCACGAGCTGGATCCAGTGCCCGTGGATGGCGCCGAGCACGGGCCCGGCGAGCGTGTTCGTGATGAGCGAGATGACGAGGCCGCCGACCACGATCACCGTCATCCGGGTGCGGTGCCGGAGCGGGCCGCCCATGATGCCGATGAACATCGCGACCATGTAGCCGCCGATGCACCACGCGAGCATGACGTACATCGCGACGGTGCCGTACTCGTCCCACGCGGGCAGGGGTGCGAGCTCGGTGACCTTCGGGGTCGCGACGCCCAGGCCGGTCAGCACCGCGGTGAGGGTGGCCGGGACGAGGCTCGCGACCTGGAACTGGTGGGCGCTCGCCTTGAAGAACTCGTTCGCAGCGGGGTCGTACGCGACCGCCATCGAGCCGCCGACCACGTCGCGCTTCGCCTGCGCGAGCGAGTCGTACGTGTGGAACACGAACTCGCCGGGCAACGCCTGCTGCACCGCCTGCACGAACGCCGGGTCGCTGCCGATCAGGGCGATCGGGACGTCGTGCGGGTGCGGGGCGTGGAACGCGAAGACGTAGCACAGGCAGAACCCGACGATGAAGAACAGCGGCATCCAGAGCTGCAGGCCGATCAGCTGCAGCGACGGGTGCAGGGTCGAGTACCACCGGCGGTAGGCGCCGTGCTGCTGGGGCGCGGGTACCGGAGCCTGTCGCCGGGGTCCCGAACGCGTGTGCCCGGCGACCTTGCCACCACGACGCGGCTTGGTCCCGCGTGCGGAGGGCCGGGTCCCGCGCGGCTTCGGCGGCGTGGGACGGGAACCACCGGGGCGCTCCGGTCCGTCGTCGTTCCTGGGGACGTCGTTCCGCGGCGTGCTCACTCGGCGCTCTGCTCCTGCTCTCGATCGGAGCGCCAGGATACGCCCGGGGTGCTCAGGAGCGACTGCGCGACGCCTGCGCCGAGTCCATCGCGAGCTCCTCGGCGTCGAGGGTCACGAGCACGCGGCGCATGACCTCCTCGTCGAGGTTCCCCTTCTCCCGCTCCTCGAGCACGATCTCGCGGCGGCGGTCGAGGAGCTCGCGCCGGATGTCCTGGATCTGCGAGCCACGGAGGCGCAGTGCGACGTTCCGCCCCTCGTCCTCTTCTTCCTCGGCGTCCTGACGGAACGTCTCGGCCTGACGCTCGAGTCGCGCCTTCAGCCGGTTCACCACCGAGTCGACGGCCTCCGAGCCGTACTGCTTCGCCCACGCCGGGCGCCGCTTCTCGAGCAGCTCGATCGCGGCCTCGGTGGTGCGCTGGTTGAGCCGCATCTCGCTGCGCACGTCCTCCTCGCCCTCGGCCGGGTCCTGCACCTTGAGCGCGCGGATGACGAACGGCAGGGTGAGTCCCTGCAGCAGCAGGGTGCCGACGGTGACGAAGAACGCGATGATGAAGATCGTGTCCTGCGCCGGGATCTGTGTCGGGCTGGCCACGACCGACACCGCTGCGGCCAGGGTCACCACACCGCGCATGCCCGTCCAGGAGATGACCGTGAGCTCCCGCCAGTTGAGCTTCGGCTCGGCCGAACCACGCATCCAGCGCAGCGACGGGTGCCCGCGGGACAGCTTGATTCGCAGCGGGCGGAGCCACTTCCCGTTGAACCGGTTGCGCGCGTAGGACTCGAACACGAACAGCGGCCGCACCAGGATCACGACGACGAGCACGACGGCCGCGGCGGTGAGGGTCTGCCCGAGACTCCGCTCGCTCTCGACCAGGTCCTGCACGACGGTGTTGAGCTGCAGGCCGATGAGCGCGAACACGAAGCCCTCGAGGATGACGTCGATGCTCGTCCAGAGCGGGCGCTCCTGCAGGCGGGTGGCGTAGCCCTCCTTCGGCGAGTTGTAGCCGATGTACAGGCCCGCAGTGACGACCGCGATGACCCCGGAGCCGGACAGGTCCTCGGCGAGGATGTAGGCGACGAACGGCAGCAGGATGCTCATGATCGTCTCGACCACGGGGTCGTTGATGCGCATCCGGATCCAGTGCACGACGACGCCGAGCACGATGCCGACGACCAGACCGACGCCGATCGCCAGGCCGAAGATGCCGAGGTCCTGCCAGATCGTCAGCGACGTGCCCGCGATGATGAGCGTGAACACCCGCACCAGGGTCAGCGAGGCCGCGTCGTTGATCAGGCTCTCGCCGGACAGCACGGTCATGACGCGGCGGGGGAGTCCGAGCTTCCGGCCGATCGCGGCGGCGGACACCGCGTCCGGCGGGGCGACGATCGCGCCGAGCAGGATCGCCGCAGGCAGCGTCATGTCCGGGATGAGCAGGTACGCCACCCCGCCGACGACCAGGGCGGTGACGATCACCAGGAAGATGCCGAGCCGTCGGATCTGCTTGATCGAGCCGCGGAAGCTCTGCCACGACACGTCGAGGGCCGCCGAGTAGAGCAGCGGCGGCAGGATCACCGTGAGGATGACCTCGGAGTCGATCTCCATCGGCGGCAGCCCGGGCAGGAACGAGGCGGCCAGGGCGACCGCCGTGACGAGCAGCGGAGCGGGGAGCCCCTTGGCTCGGGCGAACCCCGTCACCGCGAGCGATCCGATCAGCAGGATGAGGAGCTCAGCGGTGTCCATGGACGCATTCTCCCATCGGCATGGTTCCGAAGCTGAACGAGTGTGAAGCTGCGGTGAACAACAGGTTGCCGATCAGGTTTGCTCGAAGGGCCGACGCCTGGGACACTTGCCCGCGGTGGACATCACACTCATAGTCGTCCTGGTCATCGCGTTGGCCCTCTTCTTCGACTTCACAAACGGTTTTCACGACACCGCCAACGCGATGGCGACCCCGATCGCGACCGGCGCCATGAAGCCCAAGGTGGCGGTCACCGTCGCTGCGGTGCTCAACCTGGTCGGTGCGTTCCTCAGCACCGCCGTGGCGACGTCGATCTCACACGGGTTGATCAACGAGGGGCCCGGTGGCGTCGCCATCAGCCCCGAGATGATCTTCGCGGGCCTGATCGGGGCAGTCGTCTGGAACATGATCACGTGGCTCCGCGGGCTGCCGTCATCGTCGTCGCACGCGCTGTTCGGCGGGCTCATCGGTGCCGCGATCGTCGGCGCCGGGTTCCAGTCGGTCAACTACGTCGCGCTGCTGACGGTGGTGATCATCCCGGCGTTCGCCTCGCCCGTGATCGCCGCGCTCGTGTCGTTCCTGTCGACGCGCATCGCGTACCGGATCACGAAGCGTCCGGTGTTCCCGAACGAGCGCGGCGGGTTCCGCATCGGGCAGGTCTTCACCAGCTCGATGGTGTCCCTGGCGCACGGCACCAACGACGCGCAGAAGACGATGGGTGTCATCACGCTGACCCTCATCGCCTCGGGCGCGCAGTCGTCGAACCAGGGCGTGCAGTTCTGGGTCGTCGTCGCCTGTGCCCTCGCGATCGCCCTCGGCACCTACACGGGCGGCTGGCGCATCATCCGCACCCTCGGCTCGGGCATCACCGAGATCCGTGCGACGCAGGGCTTCGCCGCCGAGGCCTCGACCGCCGCGACGATCCTCGCCTCCAGCCACCTCGGCTTCGCGCTGTCGACCACGCAGGTGTCCTCGGGCTCGATCATCGGCGCCGGGCTCGGCCGCCGCGGCTCGAAGATCCAGTGGTCGACCGCCGGCAAGATCGTCATCGCCTGGTTCATCACCCTGCCCGCGGCCGCCGCGGTCGGTGCGGTCGCCTCGGGCATCGCCCGCCTCGGCGTCATCGGGCTCGTGCTCGACGCCGTGATCGGTGCCGTCGTCATTCTCGGGCTGTACCTGTGGTCGCTCCGCAAGCCGCACGAGCAGGCCTCCGCGATCGAGGTCGACGTCGCCGCGAACGCGGTCCTGACCCGCAAGGAGCTGCGTGACATGCAGCGCAAGAAGCGTGCCGACGCGGTCGCCCAGCGTCGCGCCGAACTGAGCCGCGAGCGCACGCTCCGTCGCATGGCGGCCCGCAAGGGAGGCCGTCGCTGATGGGCATCGACTGGTTCGCATTCCTCACCGTGGCGCTCGTCGCCGTCGTCTCGTCGTGCTTCGTCGTCGCCGTGTACTCGGTCGGCCTCCGTCTCTGGAGCGCCGCCGACACCCGCGAAGGCAAGTTCACCGTGAAGGACGACGGCACGATCGGCCCGGCCACCGCCGGCTTCCCGAACCCGGCCGGAGCCTCGGCGGCCGCACGTGCTCTCCGCGCCGCGGCCATCGCGTGCTTCGTCGTGTGCGGCGCCGTCGTGCTCTACGGCATCTACCTCATCGTCCCGCAGTTCCACTGACGGGCACGCTCACCGAGTGAGCAGAAGACGCCGGGTCGCCCCTCGCGACCCGGCGTCTTCTGCTCACTCGTCGCGGGTTCGCCGCGCCCGCGCACGCGGGCGGGCAAAATGCTCGCGTCCGCGCTCGCGCCTACCCCGCCATTTCGCCCGCTCGCGTCCGCGGCGTGACCGCGGGTCGGCGTGACCGCGGGTCGGACGGGAGGCCCGTGGCGGCCTGGCACCGGGCCTCCAGGCCGTCGCGGGCGAGCGGGCGAAATGCCGCTGTGCGTCGCGAAGGCGACCACGCCATTTCGCCCGCGCACGCGGGCGGCGCGCTTGGTGAGCAGAAGATGTCGAGTCCCGCAGCGCGAGCCGACATCTTCTGCTCACGAAGCGACGGGAGGCCCGACGCGGGCACGCCGCCCGCTCCGCCCAGCCCCGGCGCGTTCCCGGACCGGCCGGACGGACGGGACTAGCCTCGACGTGTGACCGGCAACGAGGAGGCACCTGTGACGACGACGACGCGGACCGAGAGCGACTCGCTGGGATCACGGGAGGTCCCGAACGACGCGTACTGGGGCATCAACACGTTGCGGGCACTGGAGAACTTCCCGATCACCTCCGTGCCGATCGCCGTGTACCCGGACCTCATCGAGGCCCTCGTCACCGTGAAGCAGGCGGCGGCGCGGGCGAACCGGGCGATCGGTGTCCTCGACGAAGAGCGCGCCGACGCGATCGACCGTGCAGCGCAGGAAGTCCGCGACGGAGCACTCCGCGAGCAGTTCGTCGTCGACGTCGTGCAGGGCGGCGCGGGGACGAGCACGAACATGAACACGAACGAGGTGCTCGCGAACCGGGCACTCGAACTCCTCGGGCGGGAGCGTGGCGACTACGCGTACCTGCACCCGATCGACCACGTGAACCGCAGCCAGTCCACGAACGACACGTACCCGACGAGCATCAAGATCGCGATGATCTTCGGGGTCCGTCGTCTGATCGTGCAGCTCGAAGAACTGTCCGCGGCGTTCGCCGAGCGGGGCCGCGCCTTCGCCGACGTGCTGAAGGTGGGCCGGACGCAGCTGCAGGACGCGGTGCCGATGACCCTCGGGCAGGAGTTCACCGGGTTCTCGCACACGATCCAGGAGGACGCGGACCTGCTCCGCAAGGTGATGCCGCTGCTCGCCGAGATGAACCTCGGCGCGACGGCGATCGGCACCGGGATCACCGCGGACCCGCTCTACCGCGACGAGGTCCGTCGGCAGCTGCAGGAGGCGAGCGGCATCGACGTCGTCACCGCCCCCGACCTCATCGAGGCGACGAGTGACGCCGGTGCGTTCATGACCCTGTCCGGCACCGTGAAGCGGAGCGCCGCGAAGCTCTCGAAGATCTGCAACGACCTGCGGCTGCTGTCGTCCGGTCCGCAGGCGGGCCTCGGCGAGATCACCCTGCCGGCTCGCCAGGCCGGCTCGTCGATCATGCCGGGCAAGGTCAACCCGGTGATCCCCGAGGTCGTGAACCAGATCGCCTACGCGGTCGCCGGGGCGGACACCACCGTGACGATGGCGGCGGAGAGCGGACAGCTCCAGCTCAACGCCTTCGAGCCGATCATCGCCCACTCGATCCTGCAGTCGCTGCAGTGGATGTCCCGCGGCTGCGCGACCCTGCGCGAGCACTGCGTCGTCGGCATCGAGGCGAACGAGGCGAAGCTCGCAGCCCAGGTCGACACGAACGTCGGCGTCGTCACCGCGCTGACGCCGTACATCGGGTACGCGGCCGCGGCGTCGATCGCGCACACGGCGCTGACCACCTCGACGCCGATCTCGACGCTCGTCGTGGCCGCTGGGCTGATGGACGAGGACCAGGTCATGCGGGTGCTCAGCCCGGCGCGGCTGTCGGGGATCGAGCTGGCGACGGGCGCGATCCCGATCATCACCGAGGAGATGCTGGACGCCGAGGCGCGCAAGCGCTGACGCGGGGCGTCCGCGCACGCCCGTCAGGGCAGCGGCCGCTCGCCCACCCGCACCTGCTGCGCCATCGCCCGCAGGTGCTCCTCGTTCGGGGTCAGCTCGGCGTCCTCTTCCTCGGCCACCCGCGCGGCCTCGGCCCGCACGTGCTGCGCGGCCGCGATGTCCTGGTCCCGCCAGCGCGCGAGCGTGAAGTTCCGCGTGACGTCCCGCAGCGGCAGCCGGATCGACTCGTCCGCCTCGATGCCGGCGAGCAGCTGCCGCATCCGGATCACCTCGGAGTCGAGCTCCCCGCCGACCACGAGCACGAAGTTCGAGATGTACAGGTACACGAGCAGCAGGATCGCGCCACCGAGCCACCCGTACGCGCGATTCCCGCCACCGAGGGTCTCCACGTACAGCGCGAACCCCACCGTGGCGATGGCCCAGGTCACGATCGCGAACGCGGCACCGGCCGACACCCACCGCAGCTGCGGGGTCTTCACGTTCGGCGTCGCGTAGTAGAGCACCGCCACCATCACGACGAGGTCGGCGGCCAGCACGGGCCACTTCACCACGTTCCACACGTCGTCGATCCAGGGCGCCCAGCCGAGCTGTCGGATGACGGCCTCGGAGATCGTCGGTGTGCCGAGCAGGATGACGATGGCGACGGCGCCGCCGACCATGACGAGCAGCGTGACGAGGAGCATCATGCTGCGGAACTTCCAGATCCGCCGGCCCTCCTCGACCTCGTAGGCGGTGTTCATCGCCCGTCCGAACGCCGTCGCGTAGCCGGACAGTGACCAGAGCGTCAGCACGACGCCGATCGTGAACCCGAGCCACGGGTTGTCCAGGGTCAGCAGCTGCCGGAGCGGCCCCTCGAGGTGCTGGGCGGTCTCCGGCCGGACGATGAACCCGAGGACCTCGACGATGTCGGTCAGGCTGTCGCCCTTGCGGTCGACGATGGACAGCGCCGACACGACCGCCAACGCGGTCGGGAACACCGTCAGGAGCGCGAAGAACGTCAGCGACGCGGCCGCGTCGACGACGCGGTGCCGGATGACCGAGTGGTAGGTGCGCCGGACGACGGCGCGGACTCCCGTCCGCTGGAGGTCGCGCGATGCGCTGTCCGGCATGTGTCGTACGGTACCCGACACGTGACGGCCGGGAGGCCCGTGGCGGGCCCGCCCCGCGCCTCCCGTCCGCCCTTCGGTCGCGTCGCGAGCTCCTGCAAGACACCGGTGTTCACGCTCCGCACCGCGGAACGCGGGTGTTCGACGTGCGAGCACCGGTGTCTTGCGCACCAGGACCGACCGGTCAGTTGGCGTGGGGGTGCAGGGCGTCGTAGCGGCGGAACGACGGGACCATCCGGAGCAGCAGCGCGACGAGGCCGATGATCAGCACGCCGCCGATGACCGGCGGGTACGCGATGCCGGCCGCGACGACCAGGCCGGCGTACAGGTCACCGAGCCGCGGGCCGCCCGTGACCACGACGATGAAGATGCCCTGCAGCCGACCGCGCATGCCGTCCGGCGACGCCGCCTGCAGGATCGTGTTCCGGAACACCGAGCTGACGTTGTCCGCACCGCCGGCCATCGCCAGGAACAGCGCCGCGAGCCCGAGCGCCGGCAGGATCTCGACGCCGAACGCCTCACCCGAGCGGCCGCCGAGCACGTGCGCCAGCGCGATGACCACACCGAACGCCGCGATCGCCCCGCCGTACGCCGTGATGGCCCAGCCGACGGCCTCACCCTGGCGTCGGACGTGCCCGAGCGGCCCGGAGAACACGCTCGACAGCAGCGCTCCGATCGCGTACGCGGCGGTCAGGGTACCGACGGTGATCGACCCGCCGCCGATGACGAGCGCGCCGATCGCGGGGAACAGCACACGCGGCTGCCCGAAGGTCATCGCGATGATGTCGAGCACGAACGTCATCGTGATGTTGCGCGATCGCCGCAGGAACTTCGCGCCCTCGATGAGCGAGCCGAGCCCCGGCCGCAGTGCGTCGTGGTCGGCGGCCATCCGCGGCAGCGTGAACACCCCGAGGAACGCGAACGTGAACAGCACGACGTCGATCGTGTACGTCGGCGCGAACCCGACGGTGGCGATGAGCACGCCGGCGATCGCCGGACCCACGGTGACCTGGAACCCGGACGCGATCCCGCCCAGGGCGCTCGCCGCGGGCAGCAGGTCGGTGCCGACGAGCCGCGGGACGATGGCCGAGCGGGAGGCGTTGCTGACGGTCGCCGCCACGGCGTTGACCGTCGCGAGCACGTAGAGCAGTGCGACGCTGTGCAGGTCGAGCCAGGCGTGCGTGGCGATCAGGGCGACGGCGACCCAGGCGATGATCGACGACACGAGCGCGACGAGGCGTCGGTCGAAGGCGTCCGCGAGCATCCCGCCGTACAGGCCGGCGACGATCATCGGCACGAGCGCGATGACGCCCACCAGGGCCACGGCGAAGGTCGAGCGGGTGATCTCGTAGACCTCGAGCCCGACGGCGACAGTGGTCATCTGGGTACCGATGCCGGCGATCGCCGTGCCGGCCCAGAGCCGGGCGAAGGCGGGGGAGCGGCGGAGCGGGGTGAGGTCGGCGAGCAGGCGGCGGCGCGGCGGTGCGGGAGTCGATGGTGTCACGGTGGAACCATTCTGCGGGCTGGACGCTCGTTGCGCGTGCCCGGTGCGCGCTCTGGTTGACTGATCCGCATGACTGACCTGAACAGCAAGCCCGAGTTCGACGCCCCCGAGGGCCCCGCCCCCACCGAGCTCGTCATCACCGACATCGTCGAGGGTTCCGGCGAGGAAGCGTCCGCCGGCTCGACCGTCAAGGTCCACTACGCCGGGGTCGAGTACGAGACCGGCGAGGAGTTCGACAGCTCCTGGAACCGCGGCGAGCCCATCGACTTCCCGCTCGCGGCCCTGGTGCGCGGGTGGCAGGAGGGCATCCCCGGCATGAAGGTCGGCGGTCGCCGCAAGCTCGTCGTCCCGCCGGAGCTCGCCTACGGCCCCGCCGGTGGTGGCCACTTCCTGTCCGGCAAGACCCTGATCTTCGTGATCGACCTGCTCGGGGTCCGCTGATGCAGGTCGGTGCCCCGACGATCGAGCTGAACGACGGCCACCGGTTCCCGGAGCTCGGCCTCGGCACCTACGGCCTGAACGGCGACGAGGGCGCTGCGGCGGTCGGCACCGCGATCGCGAGCGGCTACCGGCTGCTCGACACGGCGCTGAACTACGGCAACGAGGACGCCGTCGGCAAGGCCGTCCGTGAGTCCGAGGTGGCGCGCGAGGACCTCGTCGTCACGTCGAAGCTGCCCGGCCGGCACCACGGCTACGACGAGGCGCACCGCTCGATCGACGAGACCCTCGGCAACCTGGGGCTCGACCACGTCGACCTGTACCTGATCCACTGGCCGAACCCGTCGGTGGACAAGTTCGTCGACACCTGGAAGGCGTTCGTCGACCTCCGTGACAGCGGCAAGGTCCGCTCGATCGGCGTCTCGAACTTCACGCCCGAGCACCTGCGCCGGATCGTCGACGCCACCGGGGTCGCCCCGGCCGTCAACCAGGTGGAGCTGCACCCGTACTTCCCCCAGGCGGAACTGCGGAAGGTGCACCAGGAGCTCGGCATCGTGACCGAGAGCTGGAGCCCGCTCGCGAAGCGGTCGGAACTGCTCACCGAGCAGCCGATCGTCGACGCCGCCGCGGCGCACGGGGTGGCCCCCGGCCAGGTCGTGCTGCGCTGGCACGTCCAGCTCGGTGCCGTGCCGGTGCCGAAGTCGGGTGACGCCGCCCGCCAGAAGGAGAACCTCGACGTCTTCGGCTTCGAGCTGACCGACGACGAGGTGCAGGCGATCTCCGCGCTCGAGCGCGGTCGTCTGTGGGACGGCGACCCGGACACGCACGAAGAGATGTGACTCCGACGCGACCCTTCGGGGACAGCGGGGCTCCCGGTGGGCAGTACACTGGTTCCCCCTCTTCCCGAAGGGTTGCGTGTGTCCGAACCGACCGAGATCGACCGTGAACGCGGCTACGTCGACGGCCTCTTCCGTCGTCTCGACGAGCTGACCGCCGAGGCCGAACAGCGCCTCGCCGAGACCCGCCGACAGGCGGTCGGCGGGAACCACCAGAGCCGCAGCGAGCGCGACGCGTACGCGAGGCTCTACGAGGACACCGTCGCGACGCTCGAGCGGGTGGGGGACCGTCTGGTCTTCGGCCGGCTCGAGGTCGCCGAGCCCGACAACCCCGACGACACCTTCCGGTACATCGGCCGTGTGGGGCTGCGCGACTCCGAGCACCGGCCGCTGCTGCTCGACTGGCGCGTCCCCGGTGCCAGCGCCTTCTACCAGGCCACCGCCGCGCACCCGATGGGCATGCGGTCCCGCCGGCACCTGTCCCTGCAGGGCCGTCGCGTGGTCGGCGTCGAGGACGAGGTGTTCGACGCCTCGCTCTACGACGACGAGCGCACCCACCTGCAGGGCGAGGGGGCGCTGCTCGCCGCGGTGACCGCCGAGCGCACCGGCCGGATGACCGACATCGTCGCGACGATCCAGGGTGAGCAGGACCGCATCATCCGCTCCCCGCTCGAGGGCGTGCTCATCGTGCAGGGCGGCCCCGGCACCGGCAAGACCGCCGTGGCGCTGCACCGCGCCGCCTACCTGCTCTACTCGTACCGCGAGCGGCTGCGGGGCTCCGGCGTGCTCATGGTCGGCCCGTCCCCGGCGTTCCTGACGTACATCGAGCAGGTGCTCCCGTCGCTCGGCGAGACCGGTGTCGTGATGGCGTCGCTCGGCTCGCTCTACCCGGGCGTGCACGCGACGACGCACGACACCCGCGACGTCGCCGCCGTGAAGGGCGCCGCGCAGATGGCGTCACTCCTCCGCCGGGCCGTGCGCTCGCGCCAGGTCGTGCCGACCGAATCGGTCACGCTCGACATCGAGGGCGAGCGGCTCGTCGTGCCGCCGCAGCTCGTCGCCGACGCCATGAAGCGGGCGCAGGACCGCGGCAAGCCGCACAACGCCGCCCGCGTCACGTTCAACAAGACCGCCCTCGACGCGATGACCCGCCTGCTCGCCGAGCAGCTGCGGGAGCGTGGCACCACGGTGGACGAGGCCGACGAGAAGGTCCTGCGCGAGGACATCCGCAGCTCGTACGACGCCCGTGTGCTGCTCAACACCGCGTGGTTGCCGCTGCCGCCCGAGAAGTTCCTCGAGGACCTCTACGCCCGGCCGAACTGGCTCGCCTCGCTCACCCCCGACTGGACCCCGGAGCGCCGCGCCCTGCTGCAGCGCGCCCGCGGCACGGCCTGGACCGTCGAGGACGTCCCCCTGCTCGACGAGGCCGCCGAACTGCTCGGCCCGTTCGACCCGACCGGCGGCGCCGCCAAGCGCGCGGCGAAGGCCAGCCGGAACCGTGACATCGAGAACGCCCGCCAGGCCATCGAGAACATGGGCGTCGAGGGCATCGTCAGCGCCGAGCAGGTCGCCGGCTCGTTCGCCGAGGGCGGCGACCCCCGCTCCACCGCCGAGCGCGCCGCCGACGACCGCGAGTGGACCTACGGGCACATCGTCGTCGACGAGGCGCAGGAGCTCTCGCCGATGCAGTGGCGCGTGCTCGCCCGCCGCAACCCGCTGCGCTCCTTCACGATCGTCGGCGACATGGCGCAGGGTTCCTCGCCCGGTGCCGCACGCACCTGGGACGACGTCATCGGGGCGCTCGCGCGTCGCCGACGCGGCCGTGCGCCGCAGGTGCCGCTCGACCACCGCATCGAGCAGCTCACGGTGAACTACCGCACCCCGCGCTCCATCGTCGAGGCCGCCGGGGCCTTCGCGGACAGCGCCGGCCTCACGGTCACCCGCAACGAGGCCGTGCGGGACGGTGACCCCGTCGAGCGCGTCCGCGTCGCCCGGGCCGACCTGCTCGACACCGTCGTGGCCGTTGCCGACGCCGAGCGTGCCCGGATCGGCTCCGGCACCATCGGCGTCATCGTCCCCGAGGCCCAGGTCGACACGGTCCGGCAGCGGCTCGCCCGCACCGAGGCGGACGTCCGGGGCCTCGCCTCGCCGAACGCCGGCTCGCTCACGGTGCTGACGGGGGCGGATGCCAAGGGCCTGGAGTTCGACGGTGTGCTGCTCGTCGACCCGGACGGCGTGGGTGCCGACGCCGCCCGTGCCGCCGCCGCGGTGTACGTCGCGATGACGCGTCCGACCCGTCGCCTGACGGTCATCGACGTCGACTGACGGTCGCGCGCGTGTCCCCGCGCACTTCGTGAGCAGGAACGGTCGGGTCCGTCGGTCCCACGCGACCGTTCCTGCGCACGATCGGTGGGTGGTGGCGTCCCCGCGGGGCGGACGGGAGCCCCGGTGCGGGCCCGCCACGGGCCTCCCGTCTCAGGTCGGGTCGCCTTCGGACCGCACCCGCGCGACCAGGTCGGCCCACGGACCGTCGAGGCGGCGACCCGGGATCGTCACGGTGGTGCGCTCGACGGTGATCGTCCAGCTGAAGTCGTCGGGGACGGGCGCGGCCGTCGGTGCCGGGGTGCGCCGCAGCGCGTCGACGACGTCGGACCACGCCGTGGGGTCACTGCTCGTGTCGGTGTCGACCCGCCAGCGCCGTGTGGTGCCGGCGAAGCCCCCGGAGCGGCGGACCTCGATGCGCATGGCCCCGACGGTACGCCCGGGTGGCCTGCTCAGTCGAGCACGCCCACCTGCTGCCAGGCCTGACGGACCGCGGTCTGCTCGGCGGAACCGTCCCCGAACCGCCGCCCGGCCGCGTCGGCGGTGACGGCGGCGAAGCCCGCGAAGTCGATCGAAGCGGTCACCTCGGGCGACGTCAGAGCGTCCCACCAGACGGCGCCGGCGCCCAGCCACGCGGGGCCGCCGATGGCCGTGGCCGCCAGGAAGAACGCGTGGTTCGGGATGCCGGAGTTCGTGTGGACCCCGCCGGCGTCGTCCGTGGTGACGACGAAACCGGCCATGGTCGCCGGCTGCGGGTCCTTCCCGAGCACCGGGTCGTCGTACGCGGTGCCGGGGGCCCGCATCGACCGGAGCGCGTCGCCCTGCACGGCGTCGGTGAACAGCCCCTCGCCGATGAGCCAGCTCGCCTGCTCCGCCGTCTGCCCCGCCGCGTACTGGGCGACCAGGGAGCCGAAGACGTCGCTGATCGACTCGTTGAGGGCGCCCGACTGGCCCTGGTAGGTCAGGTCGGCCGTGTACTGCGTGACGCCGTGCGCGAGCTCGTGGCCGATGACCTCGAGCGCGACGGTGAAACGGCGGAACACCTCGTCGTCGCCGTCGCCGAACACCATCCGGCGGCCGTCCCAGTAGGCGTTGTCGTAGTCCTGGCCGTAGTGCACGGTCGCGTCGAGGGGGAGCCCGG
Organism: Curtobacterium sp. MCLR17_040; assembly: GCF_003234735.1. Lineage (NCBI taxonomy): Bacteria > Bacillati > Actinomycetota > Actinomycetes > Micrococcales > Microbacteriaceae > Curtobacterium > Curtobacterium sp. MCLR17_040. Next base: position 135,493 of record NZ_QKTE01000003.1, read on the forward strand.
CGCCGTCGATCGACACCCGGCCGAACACCTCGAGCCAGAAGGCGTGCGTGGCGCCGAGGCCCGCGTACGCCTCGTCGACCGCGGCATCACCGGAGTCGGCGTCGCCCTCGCCCCGGACGACGGTGCCGGGCAGCGTAGTGGTGCCGCGCGCGTCGGTGATCGTCCGCTGCGGCGAGCGGTCGACGGCACCCCTGACGCTGCGCGGTGCGACCAGGTGCGCGTGCTTCGGCGCCTGCACGGCGTCGAGGGAGGCCAGCGCAGTGCGGGCCGCCGAGGCCGCCCGGGGGAACGCATCGGCACCGGCGACGGCGCGGAGCAGGTAGGGCGGGACGACGGAGCGGATGCGGTCGGTCGCGGTCATGCGCACATGCAACCACCGGGCACCGACACGGCCCTGCGCGGGCCGTCTCGTGGCGGGGTCAGTCGCGCTTGCGGTGCTCGACGAGGGCCAGCGCGTACGACTCCCACCACTGGCCGGCCGCGGGGCCGCCGTTGCAGGTGCCGTCGCTGAGCCCGGGCGTCTTCACCCAGAGCAGGGCGTCGAGCCGGGTGCTGCCGCCGGTGACGTGCGGCTCCTGGCCGAGGCCGGCGCCCTCGGGGTTGCACCAGGTTCCCCGCCACCCCTGCCCGTTGCGGGAGACGTCGATGACGAAGTGCGGGTCGCCGCCGATCGCGTCGGCGAGCTCGTCGGCGTACGCGCGCTCCTGGTCGACCCGGTAGAAGTTCGACACGTTCGTGAAGAACCCCTGCACCTCGTCGACGCCGGCCTGCCGCAGCCAGTCCGCCATGGTGGCGGTCGGCACACGGTTCTCGTTGCCGCCGTCCAGGTACACGGTGAGCCCGTGGCCGGTCAGCGCGTCGACGGCCTTCCGCAGCAGGGGCAGGCGTTCGTCGCGCAGCCGCTCGCAGTTCTGGATCTGGGCGATCGAGTCGGGCTCGACGAGCACGACGGCGTGCGAACCGGCCATCGCCCGGACGGCGGACCGGACCCACGGCAGGTAGGCGTCGTCCTCGGTGCCGCCCTTCGAGTAGCTGCCGCAGTCACGGTCCGGGATGTTGTAGAGGACGAACACGGGGGTGCCACCGCGTTGCTCGGCCGTGCTGACCACCGACCGGATCGTGGAGCGGGTCTCGGCCCGCGAGGTGTTCGTCAGCCACGTCGCGATCGGCTGGTCGGCGATCACCGCGATCTGCTCGGCGGTCTGGGTGTCACCGTCGGCACGGGCCTGGCGCTCGCGGAGGCCGGCCTGGTTCACGGCGGTCGGCTGGCGCGCGAGCCCGCCCGGGAACGCCTCGGCCGCGGACTTCCGCTCGGCGACGCTGCGGCCGCTCGGGGTACGGTCACCGTCCGGCTGGCCGCCGTTCCACGGGCCGACGACCACGAGGGTCGTGACGACCGCGGCGACGACGACGGCCGCAGCGGCGATCCACCCCCACTGCCGCAGGCCGCCGGTGCGGTTGCGGCGTGGGGTGCTGGGTGCCTCGTGCTCCGGCATGCTGCGGTGCTCCTGATCTGACCGTGCGGTGTCGGTGGTGCGGGCACCGATCGCGCCCGGACCCATGCTGACAGGAGCGGGGGAGTCCTGACCAGCGCCGATCCGCGATCGCCCAGGTGTCGCACCGACGGCTGACAGGAGCGCTCCAGCGACCGCGCAGGACCGTGCAGCACACTGTGCGGATGTTCCGTCGACTCCTCCTCCTCGCCCTGACCGCGGGCTACGCCTGGGTGATCTGGCGGATGACGCTGACCCCGCAGGTCTTCACCTCGGCCCAGAACTCCCTCGTGCTGCACGCGATCGCCTGGGTGCAGCAGCTGCCGCACGGTGCCTGGTTCACGTACGAGCGCACCGAGTTCCTCGCCAACATCGCGATGTTCGTGCCCGTGGGGATGCTCGCGGCGCTGTGGTTGCCCCGGCGCTGGTGGATCCTCGGCGCGCTCGTCGCGGTCGCCCTGTCCACGGGCATCGAGTTCGCGCAGGCCACGTACCTGCCGTACCGCGTCGCGGACCCGCGCGACGTGCTGTCGAACGGCCTCGGCGGACTGCTCGGCGCGACGCTGGTCGGACTCGTCCGCAGCCTGCTGCCGGAGCGTCGTCGCCGACGCCGTCTGCACCCCAGGACAGCCTAGGACTCTGGTAGTCTTGTGCGGTTGCCGTCGAACGGCCGCGGACAAAGAGCGCTCGTGCATCAGGCACGGGCACCGCGCAACGGACAGGAAGGGGATCACCATGGCACTTGACGCACAGGTCAAGCAGGAGATCATCGAAGAGTACGCGACCCACCCGGGCGACACCGGATCCCCCGAGGTCCAGGTCGCCGTTCTGACGCGTCGTATCAACGACCTGAACGAGCACCTCAAGGAGCACAAGCACGACCACCACTCGCGTCGTGGCCTGCTCCTCATGGTCGGTCAGCGTCGCCGTCTCCTCGGCTACCTCTCCGACGTCGACATCGCCCGCTACCGCACGCTCATCGAGCGCCTCGGCCTGCGTCGCTAGTCGACCGACACACGCTCGACCGAACGCCCCGGACCTCTTCGTGAGGACCGGGGCGTTCTTCGGTCCGCGGGGCGTTCGACGGTCGGCGGGGCCCCGCTCCGACCGCGCTCCGTCCTCGGTCGGTCGCGAGGTCGGTCACGACACCTCGCCCGCGCTCGTGCGGCGGTCACGACTCGTCGGCCACCACGGTCCCACTCGACACTTCATGACCGATCGGCGGCCGGCGCGCGGGGAGTCGTGACCGATCGGCACGCTGTTCGATGGCGGGAATGGTTGCGAGGGCAACCCGGTTGGATGCTATGTTCATGCAAACGCATCGAAAGTCGGGAAGCATCATGACCACCATCGCCGTCGTCTCCGCCGGACTCTCCGAGCCCAGCTCCACCCGCCTGCTCGCCGACCGCCTGGGCGAGGCCGCCGTCGCGTCACTCGTCGCCGAGGGCACCCCGGCACACGTCGTGCACGTCGAACTCCGGCCGCTCGCGCACGAGATCACCGACGCGATGCTCACCGGCTTCGCGGCCCCGGCATTCTCCGCAGCGATGGCCGCCGTGGTCGAGGCCGACGCCGTCGTGTTCGTCACGCCGATCTTCACCGCGGGCGTCAGCGGGCTGGCGAAGTCGTTCCTGGACGTGCTCGACAAGGACTCGTTGGCCGACATGCCCGTCCTGCTCGGGGCCACCGGCGGGACCTCGCGGCACTCCCTCGCGATCGACCACGCCCTGCGGCCCGTCTTTGCGTACCTGCGCGCGGCGATCGTGCCCACCGGGGTCTTCGCCGCGACCGACGACTGGGGGACCGACGGTGACGCGGCCGCCCTGGACGGTCGCATCCGCCGGGCCGGAGCCGACCTGGCCTGGGCGATCCGGGCCTCCAGGCGGGCCCCGCAGGAAGCCGATGCGCTCCCCGCGACCCCGGACTTCGCGAGCCTGCTCGGCGGCCTCGGTCACTGATCCGCGTCCCACCGCCGTCGACGGGAGCGCGTGCTCTTAGACGGACCACAGGGTTCGTACGGTCGGTGCGCGGCGGGTGCGCGGCTGGCTCATCGGTGCCCTCGGGAACCTCGTCATGACGACGAGGAGCACCGATGGACACCAGAGGCAGCGGCAGGCGATCCGCACGGATCACGAGTGCGCTCGTCAGCGTGGGCGGGCTCGTGGTGGCGATGGTCACCGGTGCGGGGCTCTGGCTCGGGCACGAGCAGGCGAGCACGAGCACGAGCACGAGCAGTGACACGAGCACGAGCAGCTCCAGCAGCAGCGAGTCGAGCAGCAGTGCCGACACGAGCACGAACACCGACTCGTCGACCCAGCCGACCGACGCCGCGACCGGCTCGACGAGCGAGTCCGGCACGACCGACTCCGGCACGAGCGACTCGGACACCGGCGTGTCGCAGGGCACCACCGGCGGGACCTCCGACACCACGACGACGGGGTCGTGACCGTGCGCGCCGCCACCGAGTGGGAACTCTGGACCACGACCGCCCGGCTTGTCCTCGACCACCGGGACCGTCGGCACCTCGCTGCCGCGGAGTCCTGCGTCCGGCAGGTCACCTCCGCCGTCGACGCCGCGTGCAGCCGCTTCCGCGACGACTCCGAACTCACCGCACGCGCCGACGACCTGGTGCGTGGCACCGAGGTGTCGCCGCTCCTCGCCGCACTGGTGCAGCAGGCGCTCGACGCAGCGCGGCTCTCGGACGGCGACGTCGACCCCACCCTCGGGCGCCGCATGGTGTCCCTCGGGTACGACGCCGCCTTCGCCGACGCCCGGCCGGTCCCGTCGCCCGAGGCCCTGTCGCGTGCACTCGACGACCGTCCGGCGTGGCAGCGCATCCTGCTGTCGGGTACGTTCCTGCGCATCCCCGAGGGCGTCACCCTCGACCTCGGTGCCACGGCGAAGGCCGCTGCCGCCGACATGGCCGCGGCGAGCATCACCGCACGGCTCGGCATCGGGGCGCTGGTGTCCCTCGGCGGTGACGTCGCGACCGCCGGCCCGGATCCGTCCGGCGGCTGGCAGGTGCGGGTGGAGGACCTCGAGGGTGACCCGGTCGACCACGTCCGGATCGCCTCGGGGTGGTCCGTGGCGACCTCGAGCACGCAGAAGCGCCGCTGGGAGCAGGACGGCACCGCCCGGCACCACATCCTCGACCCCCGGTGGGGTCTGCCCGCCGAGCCGGTCTGGCGCACGGTGACCGTCGTCGCCCCGTCGTGCACCACCGCCAACACGATGACGACCGCCGCCGTGGTGCGCGGTCGCACCGCCGCCGAGTGGCTCCGGCAGAGCGGACGCGCCGCCCGGCTGGTCGCCGCCGACGGCACGGTCGTGCGGCTCGGCGGCTGGCCCGACGACCAGGGCACCGACCTCCAGCGCGCCGACGACGACCGATCGGCGGTCGCCTGATGGACACCGCGCTCTGGGTGATCGGCCGGGGTTTCGGGGTCACCGCAGTCCTGCTCCTCACCCTCACGGTGCTCCTCGGCATCGTCACCAGGGGCGGACGACCGCTGCCCGGACTGCCCCGGTTCGCCGTGCAGCTCGTGCACCGGGACGTCGCCCTCGCCGCCACCGTGTTCGTCGCGGTGCACGTGGGGTCGCTGCTGCTCGACACCGAGGCCGAGCTGCGCCTCCTCGACACGGTCGTGCCGTTCGTCGGCGCCGACCGGTGGTTCTGGCTGGGGCTCGGCACCCTGGCCGTCGACCTGCTCGTCGTGCTCGTCGTCACCGCACTGCTCCGCCGCGCGATCGGCCCGCGGGCCTTCCGCGCGGTGCACTGGGCGGCCTACGCCATGTGGCCGATCGCCCTGGCCCACGCGGTCGGCACGGGGACCGACGGCACCTCCGCGTGGTTCCTCGTGCTCGCCGGCGTCTGCACCGCGGCCGTCGTCGGCGCCGTCGTCTGGCGCTGCACCGCCCGTGTCACCGAGTTCCGTTCCGCGAAGCTGGAGGTCGTCCGATGACCCTGACCCACCCCCGCACCGTCGTCCCACCCACCGGCACCCGACGGCTCCTGGCCGCACCCGGTCCGACGCGCATCGACCACGAGGACACCTTCGGCCCGCTCCCGCAGCTCGGCCCGTGGGTGATCGACGAACTCGGCCGCGCCGGCGTCGACGGCCGCGGCGGAGCCGGGTTCCCGCTCGCCCGGAAGCTCGCCGCAGTGACCGCCCGCGGCCGCCGTCGGGGTCGGGGTGCGCCCCTCGTGGTCGCGAACGCCGCCGAGGGCGAACCCGCCAGCCGCAAGGACGCCGTCCTGCTCGAGCGCGCACCGCACCTGGTGCTCGACGGCCTCGTCGTCGCGGCCGCCGCGATCGGTGCCTCCGAGGCAGTGCTCGCCACGAGCGACCGACTCGCCGGTCCGGTCCGCCGGGCCCTCGCGGAACGCGCCGACCGTGGTGCCGACCGCGGCGGCGATCCCGTGCCGATCAGCCTGCGGGTCCTGCCCCACGCCTCCTTCGTCTCCGGGGAGGCCAGCGCCCTCGCCTCGGCCGTCGCCGGTGGCCGGGGTTTGCCCGAGGACCGCGTGGTGCGGCTCGCCGAACGCGGGCCGAGCGGGCGACCGACCCTGGTGTCGAACGTCGAGACCCTCGCCCAGGCAGCACTCGTCGTGCGCTTCGGGGCGGCGTGGGCCCGGGGCGTCGGCAGCCCGAGTGCCCCCGGCACCCGGCTCGTCACGGTGAGCGACGTGACGGACCCGACCACCGCGGTGGTGCTGGAGACCGCCGGGGGTGCGCCGCTCGGGGAACTGCTGCGGGCCTCCCGGCTGCCGGTGACCGATCCGGCGCACACGCGCGCCGTGCTGGTCGGCGGATGGGGCGGGACGTGGCTGCCGGCCGCGGCCCTCGACGCGTCGTTCGACCCCGAGGGACTGGCTCGGTGGGGTGCCGCGCCCGGGGCCGGGGTGCTCGCCGTGCTCGACGACCGGACCTGCCCGATCGCGGTGACGGCGCGGCTGGCGACGGCGCTCGCCGGAGCGTCGGCCGGACGGTGCGGACCCTGCGTGAACGGGCTGCCGCGGATCGCCGACGTCGTCGGGGACCTGGCCTCGGGGCGAGCAGCGGGGGACCTGGCGGGCGAGGTGCGTCGGGTGGCCGCGCTGGTGGACGGTCGCGGTGCGTGTCACCACCCGGACGGTGTGGCACGGATGGTGCGGAGCGCGCTCGACGTGTTCCACGACGACGTGCAGGCGCACCTCGGTGGCCGGTGCCTGCTGCGGCGCGGGGGTGCGTGGTGAGCGGGGGCGCGGGTGCAGGCGCGGGTGTCGTCTCGCTGCACGTCGACTGGACGCGCTGCCGGGGCCGGGGGTTGTGCACGGAACTGTTCGCCGAGCGGCTCGAGCGCGACGAGTGGGGCTACCCGGTCGCCCGAGCCGGCGCCCCCGGCGACCCCGGCGCCCCCGGCGCCCGGGCCGGAGGCGACCCCGGCGATCCCGGTGTCCGGGCCGGCAACCCGGGCGACCCCGGCACCCCCGGTGCCGGCACCCGCGACGTCCCGGTCCGTCCGCACGAGCGGGCCGCTGCGGCCGACGCCGTCGCGATGTGCCCCCTGCAGGCGCTCCGACTGGTGGAGCGGTGAGCAGCCGGCGACCGGCGCCCGGCCGGCCCAGCGCTCAGTACCAGTGCGGGTTGACGCTCATCTCGTGGCCCCACGCCCCGCAGGGTGAGCCGTAGGCGCTCTTGATGTACGCGAGCCCCCAGTCGATCTGCGTGTTCGCGTTGGTGCGCCAGTCGGCTCCGGCGACCGCCATCTTCTCGGCCGGCAGCGACTGCGGGATGCCGTAGGCGCCGCTCGAGGCGTTCAGGGCGTTCGCCCGCCACCCGGACTCCTGCGTCCAGAGCGACACCAGGCACGAGAACTGGTCGGAGCCCCACCCGTACGACCCGAGCGCGCTCCGTGCGTAGGCCTGCGCGGCCGCGGGGTCCACGGCGACGCCTCCGGTGCTCGGGTAGGACGAGCCGGTGCCGCCGCTGGTCGCGCCGCCGCTGGAAGCGCTGCTGCCGGCGTTCGCCGCGGCCGCGTTCGCCGCCGCCTCGGCCGCAGCCGCTGCGGCCCGCTTGCGCTGCTGCTCCGCCTTCTGCGCGGCGACCCGCTGGCCGAGTTCGTACCCGGCCTCCTGCTTCGCGGTGCTGTCCTTGAGCGACGCGAGCTGCGCGTACAGCTCGTCGCTGTGCTGCTCCGTCGACTCGACGGCGGCGTCCGCCGCCTGTTGCGCCGACTTCGCCGCGGCCGAGCGTTCCTCGGCCGCCTGCGCGCGCGTCGCGCGTTCCGTCTCGGCCCGCTCGGCCTGCTCGTGCAGCGACGACGCCGTGCCGGCCGCGACGGACGCGTCGTCCATGACGCCGGCCCAGGTCTCCGACAGCTGGTCGAGGGCGCCGAGCTGGTAGAGCAGCTGGTCCGGGTTCTTCGCGGTCGCGATGCGGGTGGTCATCTGGTTCGTGCTGCCGTCGCGGTACAGGTTCGCGGCCAGTTGGCCGGCCCGCTGCTGGGCCCGGTCCGCCGTCTCGCTCGCGTGCTGCGCCTGGGCCTGGAGGCTCGTGGCGGCCTGGGTGGCCGACGCCAACTCCGACTCGGCCGCGTCCGCCTTCGACGAGGCCACCAGGGCGGCCTGCGACTTCGCGGCGGCTTCGTCCTGCGCCGACTGCAATGCGGCCTGCACCTTCTGCACCTCGGCGCGCTTGGCGGTCTCGTTGCCCTTGGCGCGCTGGACGTCCTGCCAGGTGGGGTACTCGGTGGCGTTCGCGGGGGCAGCGGTCAGGGCCGGGGCGACGAGCGCGCCGACGACCACGGCGGCCGCGACGAGCACGCCCCGCGAGGGGGTGAGGCGCATGTCGGCAGGCTACCGATGTTCACCAGGAGTCCAGCGAGCCGCGCCGCCGACAGCCTGAGGACTGGTAAAGTCCATCGTGTCCGAGGACTCATTCCCCGGACGTCACACACAACACTGCGCAGGCCGGGCACGGAGCTGGTCATCGGTGGTGGCTCGCGGGCCGGAACGGTTTCCCGAGTGCTTCTACTGCTGGCCAGACATGCGTCCGGAACGATCGGCGCGCACGCACCATCGAGTGCCGTCGCCATGGCCTGCCGGAAACACATCAAGGAGGCGCCCTTTTGGAGGGTCCCGAGATCAAGTTCGCCGAAGCCGTCATCGACAACGGCAAGTACGGCAAGCGCACCGTCCGGTTCGAGACCGGTCGGCTCGCACAGCAGGCCCAGGGCGCGGTCGCCGCGTACCTGGACGAGGAAACGATGCTCCTCTCGGCCACCAGCGCCGGCAAGCACCCGCGTGAGGGCTTCGACTTCTTCCCGCTGACCGTCGACGTCGAGGAGCGTTCCTACGCCGCCGGCAAGATCCCCGGTTCGTTCTTCCGTCGTGAAGGCCGTCCGTCGACCGAGGCCATCCTCGTCTGCCGTCTCATCGACCGGCCGCTGCGTCCGTCGTTCGTCGACGGCCTCCGCAACGAGGTGCAGATCGTCATCACCGTCCTGAGCATCGCTCCGGACGAGTTCTACGACGCGCTGGCGATCAACGCCGCGTCCGCGTCGACGCAGATCTCCGGTCTGCCGTTCTCCGGCCCGATCGCCGGTGTGCGCCTCGCGCTCATCGGCGACCAGTGGGTCGCGTTCCCGAAGGCCTCGCAGCTCGCCGACGCCGTGTTCGACCTGACCGTCGCCGGTCGTGTCGTCACGGACGAGGCCGGCAACGAGGACGTCGCGATCATGATGGTCGAGGCGGAAGCCACCGAGCACGCCTGGGACCTCATCCAGGGCGGCGCCACGAAGCCCGACGAGGCCATCGTCGCCCAGGGTCTCGAGGCGGCCAAGCCGTTCCTCAAGTCCCTCGTCGACGCGCAGGCCAAGCTCGCCGCGCAGTCGGCCAAGGAGATCCAGGACTTCCCGGTCTTCCCGCCGTACGCGCCCGAGGTCTACTCGGCCGTCGAGGCCCTCGCGCTCTCCGAGCTCGGTGACGTCTACAAGATCGCCGCCAAGACCGAGCGTCAGGACGCCGACGACGCACTCAAGTCGCGCGTCAAGGCCGCCATCGCCGAGCAGGTCACCGCGGGCTCGCTGCCCGAGGTCGCCAACTCGCAGGTCGGCGCCGCGTACAAGTCGGTCACGAAGAAGGTCGTCCGCGGCCGCATCCTGACCGAGCAGATCCGCATGGACGGCCGCGGCCTCGCCGACATCCGTCCGCTCGACGCCGAGGTCGCCGTGATCCCGCGCGTCCACGGTTCGGCGATCTTCCAGCGTGGCGAGACGCAGATCCTCGGCGTCACCACGCTGAACATGCTCAAGATGGAGCAGCAGATCGACTCGCTGTCGCCCGTCACGAAGAAGCGCTACCTGCACCACTACAACTTCCCGCCCTACTCGACCGGTGAGACCGGCCGCGTGGGTTCGCCGAAGCGTCGCGAGATCGGGCACGGCTTCCTCGCCGAGCGCGCCCTCGTGCCGGTGCTGCCGTCGCGTGACGAGTTCCCCTACGCCATCCGTCAGGTCTCCGAGGCGCTCAGCTCCAACGGCTCGACCTCGATGGGTTCCGTCTGCGCCTCGACCCTGTCGCTGCTCAACGCCGGTGTGCCCCTCAAGGCCCCGGTCGCCGGCATCGCGATGGGCCTCGTGTCCGACACCGTCGACGGCCAGACCCGCTACGCGGCCCTGACCGACATCCTCGGTGCGGAAGACGCCCTCGGCGACATGGACTTCAAGGTCGCCGGTACCTCGGAGTTCGTCACCGCGATCCAGCTCGACACCAAGCTCGACGGCATCCCGTCGACGGTGCTCGACGCGGCGCTCAAGCAGGCCAAGGAGGCCCGCTCGGCCATCCTCGGTGTGCTGAACGAGGCCATCGACGCCCCCGACGAGATGGCGGACACCGCTCCTCGCGTCATCTCGGTGCAGATCCCCGTCGACAAGATCGGCGAGCTGATCGGCCCGAAGGGCAAGACGATCAACGGCATCCAGGACACCACTGGTGCCGACATCTCGATCGAGGACAACGGCACCGTCTACATCGGCGCCGTCGACGGTCCGTCGGCCGAGGCCGCTCGTGCCCAGGTCAACGCGATCGCGAACCCGACCAACCCGGAGATCGGGGACCAGTTCCTCGGCACCGTCGTGAAGATCGCCACCTTCGGCGCCTTCGTGTCGCTGCTCCCGGGCCGTGACGGTCTGCTCCACGTCTCCGAGGTGCGCAAGCTCGCCGGTGGCAAGCGTGTGGAGAACGTCGAGGACGTCCTCGGCGTCGGCCAGAAGGTCCTGGTCGAGGTCACCAAGGTGGACGACCGCGGCAAGCTGTCGCTCGCGCCGGTCGTGGCCGACGAGACCGAGGGTGACTCCACCTCGGCCGAGACGGTCCGCGCCCACGCCGAGGACCCGGCCGAGGGCTGATCCTCCCCGCGTCCTGACGCACGAACGGCCGCCGTCCCTTCCGGGGCGGCGGCCGTTCGCCGTTGCGGGGCAGGTGCCACGCGTGCGTTGGCCGCGCGTGCTTTCGCGGTCAGCGACACCTCACGGGCACGGCGCCGCGTGAACTGTCGCTGTGCGCGAAGGATCGCGGCGCCGTGCCACGTGCCGGTCAGGCCGCGGGGGTCTCCTGCGTGCCCATGAGCTGCGCGCGCCCGAGCAGGTGCCCGCGGAGCATGAAGCCCACGACCGCGGGGGTCGCGTCGGCGGGGACCTCGAGCACGGGGACGTCGAGGGCGCTCAGCGTGAAGAAGTAGCGGTGCACACCGTGGCCCGCGGGCGGAGCGGCCCCGAGGAACGTGTCCGTGCCGAACTCGTTGCGGCGGCGGAGTGCCTCGGCGGGCAGCAGGGCGTCATCGGTACCGGCGCCTGCGGGGAGCGACGTCGCCGAGCCCGGGATGTCGGTCAGGCTCCAGTGCCAGAAGCCGGAGCCGGTCGGGGCATCGGGGTCGTAGACGGTCAGGACGAAGCTCTTCGTGCCCTCGGGTGCGTCCGACCACTCGAGTGCGGGGGAGCGGTCCTCACCGCCGACGTCGGAGCCGCGTGCCGAGGTGGGCAGCTCGCCTCCGTCGGTGAAGTCGGGGCTCGTCAGGGTGAAGGACGGCACGTCGGGCAGGTTCCAGTTGGGGTCGTTGGCCATGCCCCCAGCCAACACCCGCCGGCTCGGGCCGCGCTCGGTGCGCGCGCGGGGCTGTGGGAGTTCGCACGTGACGGCCTGGAGGCGCGGTGCGGGCCCGCTACGGGCCTCCCGTCCGGCCGCGGTCGCCTCGACCGCCCCACGAAAGGGACACATGTGCGTCGCGCGGGCGCGGCCGTGCCGCGAAGGCGACAGGATGCCGCGAACTGTTCGGGGCTATCTGTCGCTTTCGCGAAAGCGACAGATCCGGTGACAGCCGAGCGTCAGCCCGCGAGCACCCGATCGACCACGCGGTTGAGCGCGGCGGTGGCGGCGATCGCGTCACCGGCGTACGCGCCGGCCATCGCACCGTCGCGCGCGAGCATGAGCTCGTCGGCACCGTCGCCGGGCAGGGGGTGCCCGGCTTCCTGCAGCAGGGTCGCCAGCCGTTCGGTGTACCAGTCGCGGTGCACGGCGACGACCTGGCGGACCGGGTCGCGCGGGTCGTGGTACTCGGCGGCGGCGTGCAGGAACGCACACCCTCGGAACGCCGGGTCGTTGACGTCGTCGGCCAGCGCGGCGACCCACGCGCGGACGGCCCGCTCGGGGGTGCCGGCGTCGGTGATGAGCTGCTCCATCCGCTCCTGCACGCGCTCGTGCTGGGTGCGGATGTAGGCCAGGATCAGGTTGTCCTTCGACCCGTAGTGCTTGTAGAACGTCGCCTTCGTGACGCTCGCCTCGGAGATGAGACGGTCGACGCCGACGCTGTGGATGCCCTCTTCGTAGAAGAGTCGCGTGGCGGTCTCGAGGACACGGACCTTCGCGCCGCCGGAGCGGGGAGTCGGGGGGACGCTCGACCCGTCCGGCGACGCGAGGTTCGTGCTCGGGCCGGGGAGACGCTGGACGGCCGGTTGGGGGGAATCGACCGTCACAGCGTGTACTCCTCGGACTCATCGGCTCCGCGACCGGAGTGGGGGGACTCGGTGGTCGCGCAGGACTGATGTCCCGAGCCGCCGGATCGGAACTTAGGGGGGCTTTCGATCCGGCGTGACCAACAGTAGCACAAGGAGGACAGACAGACGAGTCGGTCTGTCCACATTTTCTGTACCCCACTTCGAGTGGCATGCGACCGAGACCGGGAAACTGGGCGGGAGGCATCGCCGGATCACTAGGCTCGTCTGCGATGAACCAGCCAGTGCCACTGCCGCTCGGGGCCCCGGACACGTCGTTCCTGACGTCCGGCGGGGCCTTCGTCCGTCGCACCGTGCTGCCCTCGGGCGTCCGTGTGCTGACCGAGGCGGTGCCGGGTGCCGCGTCGACGAGCATCGGGTTCTGGGTCGGCGTCGGTTCGCGTGATGAGCGCGACGGGCAGTTCGGGTCGACGCACTTCCTCGAACACCTGCTCTTCAAGGGCACCGAGACCCGGTCGGCGCTCGACATCGCCATCGCGTTCGACTCGGTCGGCGGCGAGCACAACGCTGCGACCGCCAAGGAGTACACCTGCTACTACGCACGGGTCCGGGACACCGACGTCCCGATGGCCGTGAACGTCATCGGTGACATGGTCACCGGTTCGGTGCTCGAACCGGATGCCTTCGCCGTCGAGCGCGGGGTCATCCTCGAAGAGCTCGCGATGGCCGCCGACGACCCGGCCGACGTCGCGGGCGAAGCGTTCTTCGCCGCGGCCTTCGGCGGACATCCCCTCGGTCGTCCGATCGGCGGGACCCCGGACAGCATCCGTGCGGTCCAGCGGGACGAGGTACTGGCCCACTACCGCGAGCACTACGCGCCGAACGGCATCGTCGTCACCGCCGCCGGCGCCGTCGACCACGACCGGTTCTGCGAGCTCGTCGCCGGCGTCTTCCACGACGCCCCGGACGCCGAGCCGCTGCCGCGCCGCACCCCCGAGACCGTGGCCGACCCGGTCGAGGCGAAGCTGACCGTGGTGCACCGCCCGACCGAGCAGGTCAGCATGCTCCGCGGCTCGCAGGGCCTCGACCTGCGCGACGACCGCCGTCCCTCGCTCAGCGTCCTGAACGCCGTGCTCGGTGGTGGCATGAGCTCGCGCCTGTTCCAGGAGGTCCGCGAGCGCCGCGGTCTGGCCTACGCGGTGTCGTCGTTCGCCCCCGCGTACCTGGACAACGGTGCCTTCGGTGTCTACGCCGGCTGCGCGCCGGACAACGTCGCCGGCGTCATCGACATCGTGGATGCCGAGTTCCGCCGGATGGTCGACCACGGCATCACCGACGACGAGCTCCGACGTGCCAAGGGCCAGATCGAGGGCGCGCTGACGCTCTCGCTCGAGGACTCCGACGCCCGCATGACCCGCCTCGGCCGCTCCGAGCTCGGCACCGGCGAGTACACCGACCTGTCGACGGCGCTCGAGCGTGTCGACGGCGTCACGACCGACGGCGTGCTCGAACTCGCGCGCGACCTGCTCACCCGGCCGACGATCACCTCGGTCGTCGGTGCCGTGCAGCAGGACGAACTCGCCGCGGCCATCGGGATCGGCAGCTGAGCACGGACATGTCGCACTACCTGTACCTCGTCCGGCACGGCGAACACCAGGACGCCGAACACGGCCTGCGGGACGGCAAGCTCTCCGAACGCGGCAAGCGTCAGGCGACCCTGATCGCGGACCGTCTCGGCGGCGTGCCCTTCGACGGCGTGTACCACTCGCCGCTCGAGGCCCCGAGCGAGACCGCCGCGTTCCTGTCGCAGCGCCTGCCGTCGATCCAGCCCGAGCCCTCGACACTGCTGTTCGACTGCATCCCCTCGGGCCCGACCCCGGACATGCCGCACGCCTACCAGGGTTGGTACGGCGGCATCACCGAAGAGGAGATCGTCGCCGGGCAGGCCCAGATGGGCGACGCCGTGTCGGAGTGGTTCACCCCGGCGCGCGAGGACCGGCACGACCTGCTGATCACCCACAACGCCGTGATCGGCTGGTTCGTGCGCGAGGCGTTCCAAGCCCCCGAGTGGCGCTGGATGGGCACGAACGTCGCCCACACCGCGCTCACGATCATCCGGATCCGTTCGGCGAAGCCCGCCGAGGTCGTCACGCTGAACGACCTGGCCCACCTGCCGGTGGAGCTGCGCACGGGTCTGCCGGTCGACCAGCCCGTCTAGCGGCTGCCCGTCCGGTCCGCGGTGGCGCGGCCGGGAGGCCCGTGGCGGCTCAGGCGATCGGCTTGCGGTACCAGGCGGTCGCGTTGGGGTTGTCATTGAACGGCTCGACCCGCTGGTACCCGCGGCCGCGGTACATCGCACCGGCTGCCACGAGCGAGTCGTTCGTGTCGAGGACGATGCTCGTCGCACCGAGGTCGGCCGCGGCCCGCTCGAGCAGGTCCATCACGGCCGTCGCCACGCCCGTGCCGCGCCCGGCCGGTGCCACGAAGACGTGCTTGACCTCGAACCGGACGTCGACGGCACCGGTCGCGTCGACCCCGCCCGCGATCCGACGGAGGCCGCCGCAGCCGACCGCGACGTCGTCGTCGTACGCCACCGCGAACACCCCGTTCGGCGGCGTGAACTCGGCCGCGGGGGTGCGCTTCCGCGAGTACGTGCCCTGCGCGCTCGGGAACGTCGCCTCGCGCTCGTCCAGGTACGCGTCGAGCAGCACGTCGACCTCGGGCAGATCGGCCGGCACGGTCCTGACCTCGACTGACATGCGTCGATCCTAGGATGGACCGCATGGTCACTCCCGTCGCCGTCGTCGGCGCCACCGGTCGTCTCGGGGGCCTCGTGGCGTCCGTCGTCGAGGAACTCCCGGAGTTCGAGCTCGTCGCCCGCCTGTCGTCGAAGGACGGCGCGCACGAGGCGCCGCCGTCGGTCTTCGGCGGCGCGGCCCTGGTGGTCGACGTGACGGTGCCGTCGCTCAGCCCGGCGATCGTGGAGAACGCGCTGTCGAGCGGCGCGAACGTGCTCGTCGGCACCTCCGGCTGGTCGCTCGACCGGCTCGCGAAGCTCCGCACCGGGCTGCGGGAACGCCCGGACCAGGGGGTGCTCGTGGTCCCGAACTTCTCGATCGGCTCCGTGCTCGGCACGCACCTGGCGACGATCGCGGCACCGTGGTTCCCCGCCGCCGAGATCGTCGAGACCCACCACGCCGGCAAGATTGACTCGCCCTCGGGCACCGCGGTGCGCACCGCGGAGCTGATGGCCGACGCCCGGCGCGAGGTCGGTCCCGTGGACGCCCCGCACGTCGACCAGCGCGCCCGCGGCCAGCAGGTCGCCAGCGTGCCCATCCACTCGCTCCGGCTCCCCGGGGTGAAGGCCGTGCAGGACGTCGTGCTGAGCGGCCCCGGCGAGACGCTGACGATCCGGCACGACACCAACGACGACGTCGCCTACGTCGCGGGCATCCGTGCGGCGCTGGCGAACGTGGTGTCGGCGCGGGGCCTCACCGTGGGCCTCGGCAGCGTCCTCGGCATCGGCTGACCGCCGTGGGTCGGATGGAGCGGGCCGGACGCACGATCCGCTCGCCGTTCTGGGGTGCAGCGCTGATGGCGGTGCTGCTCGCCCTGTACATCGTGCTCGTCGGGCAGCGCGCCGTCGCCTTCATCGCGACCGGGATCCCGATCGGCATCGGCATCGGCGTCGCGCTGTTCGTCGTCGCCGCGATCGGGGCGCTCCTGCTCGTGCTGGAGTTCCGCTTCGGCGTCCGCATCACCCGGCTCGGCGCGCGGCTCGAGGCCGAGGGCGGCACCCCGGACGACGTCGTCCCGGTGCGGCCGTCGGGCCGGCCGATCCGCGACGCCGCCGACGAGCTGTTCCCGCGGTACCGCGACGCGGTCGAGCAGGACCCGGCCGACTGGCGTGCCTGGTACCGGCTCGGTGTGGTCTACGACGCCGCCGGTGACCGCAAGCGCGCACGGTCGGCGATGCGCACCGCCCTGGCGCGCGCCGCCGACCGCTGACCCCGGGGCCGGGGCCGGAGGCGGATCAGAAGACGGCGTCGATCGCGTCCGCCGCCCGCGTGTACCGGAACGTGTAGCCGGACTCGAGCAGCTTCGTGGGGACCATCCGCTGACTCGACAGGAGCATGTCGTCGGCGGCGTCCCGCAGCGCCAGGCGCAGGGCGAACTCGGGGATCCGGAAGAGGTACGGGCGGTGCAGGACCTCGGCGACGTGCTTCGTGATGCGGTCGGCCACGACGGGCTCGGGGCCCGCCAGGTTCACCGGGCCGGACACGTCCGGTGCCGCGGTCGCCAGGTGCACGATGGCGCCGACCTCGTCCTCGAGTGCGATCCAGGGCCAGTGCTGGCCACCGGTGCCGAGCCGGCTGCCGACGCCGAGCTTCGTCAGCGGGACGAGCGGCGCGAGCGCACCGCCGCCCTTGCCGATGACGATGCCGGTGCGGAGCGTGACGACCCGGACCCCGGCGGGAGCGGCGTTCGCGGCGGCTTCCCACGCGGTGCAGACGTCGGCGAGGAAGCCCGTGCCCGCGGCGGCGTCGTCCTGCAGCACGTCGGCCGGGCGATCGCCGTACACGCCCGAGGCCGAGCCCGACAGGAACAGCGCCGGGGGAGTGGCGGCGTGCCGCATCGCCTCGACCAGGGTGTCGGTGGCGTCGATGCGCGAGCTGCGGATCTCCTTGCGGTACGCGTCCGTCCACGGCAGCTTGCCGATGTTCGCCCCGGCCAGGTTGATCACCACGTCGGCGCCGTCGAGGATCGCCGGGTCGAGCGGACGCCGCCCCGGTGCCCAGCGGAACTCGGTCGCGGTGCGCGCTTCGCGGCGGACGAGCGTGGTGACGTGGTGCCCCGCCTCGCGCAGGGCGCGGACGAGGGGCGTCCCGATGAACCCGGACGAGCCGGCCACCAGGATCGAGAGCGGTTGTTCCGTCGTGTCGGGCATGCCCGCAACGCTACTCACACCGACGTAGGCTTCTGTGTGTGACCGACAGCGAGACCGTACAGCCCGACGCCTCCGTCCCGACGCCCTACGAAGACCTGCTCCGCCGGGTCCTGACGGAGGGCTCGCCGAAGGGTGACCGCACCGGCACCGGCACCCGCAGCCTGTTCGGCGCACAGCTCCGCTACGACCTGTCGAAGGGCTTCCCCCTCGTCAGCACCAAGCGCGTGCACTTCAAGTCGGTCGCGTACGAGCTCCTCTGGTTCCTCCGTGGCGAGGGCAACGCCACCTGGCTGCAGGAGCACGGTGTCCGGATCTGGAACGAGTGGGCGGACGCCGACGGCGACCTCGGCCCGGTGTACGGCGTGCAGTGGCGCTCGTGGCCGACCCCCTCGGGCGAGCACGTCGACCAGATCGCCCAGGTCATCGAGCAGATCAAGACCAACCCGGACAGCCGCCGGCTCATCGTCTCGGCGTGGAACGTCGCCGACGTGCCGGACATGGCGCTCGCCCCGTGCCACGCCTTCTTCCAGTTCTTCGTCAACGACGGCAAGCTCTCGTGCCAGCTCTACCAGCGGAGCGCCGACATGTTCCTCGGCGTCCCGTTCAACATCGCCTCGTACGCGCTGCTGACCCACATGATCGCGGCGCAGACCGGGCTCGAGGTCGGCGACTTCGTCTGGACCGGCGGCGACTGCCACATCTACGACAACCACGTCGAACAGGTCGAGGAGCAGCTGTCCCGCACGGCGTACCCGATGCCGACGCTCGAACTCGCACCGCGCGACTCGATCGACGACTACGAGTACGAGGACTTCACCGTCGTCGGTTACGAGCACCACCCGGCGATCAAGGCCGCGGTCGCCGTCTGATGATCGGCATGGTCTGGGCCCGCTCGACCACCGGCGTCATCGGTGCCGACGGCGGCATGCCCTGGCACGTGCCCGAGGACCTGGCGCACTTCAAGCAGGTCACCGGCGACGCGACCGTGCTGATGGGCCGGCGCACCTGGGAGTCCCTGCCCGAGCGCTTCCGGCCGCTGCCCGGTCGGCGCAACGTCGTGCTCACCCGGGACACGACGTGGACGGCCGACGGCGCCGAGGTCGTGCACGACCTGCAGGCCGAACTCGAGCGTGCCGACAGCGCCGACGAGACCGTGTGGGTGATCGGCGGCGGTCAGGTCTACGCCGCGGCACTCGACGCGGCCGACCACGTCTCCGAGACCCTGATCGACGTCGACGTGCCCGGCGACACCGTCGCACCCACGCTCGACGAGGCTGCCGGCTGGATGCTCACCGACGAGGGCCCCTGGCAGGAGTCCCGGAACGGCGGCACCCGCTACCGGTTCCTGGAGTGGCAGCGCCGCGCCTGAGCGCCCGCACGGGCCGGGCGTGACCGGCGGGACGGACGTGATCCGGGCCTCCCGGCCGCGCCGCAGGCGGTCCACCGTCCACACGGACGGCGGTCCTCGCGCGCATCCCCGGTACGCTGGTGCCCGTGTCCCCGCGTGAGAATCCCTTCGGTCAGGTCCTCGTCGCCCTCGTGACCCCGTTCACGGCCGACGGCGAGGTCGACTGGCCCGGCGTCGAGCAGCACATCGACGACTGCATCACCGCCGGCGCCGACGGCATCGTCGTCACCGGCACGACCGGCGAGACGTCGACGCTGACCGACCCGGAGAAGCTCCGTCTGGTCGAGGTCGGCAAGTCCGTCGCCGCCGGCCGCGCGAAGATCATCACGGGCGGTGGCTCGAACGAGACCGCGCACGCGATCCACCTGTACAAGCAGAGCGAGAAGGCCGGCGCGGACGGCGTGATGATCGTCACGCCGTACTACAACAAGCCGACGCAGTCGGGTGTCCTCACCCACTTCCGGATGATCGCGGACGCCACCGACCTGCCGGTGATCCTGTACGACATCCCGGGCCGCACCGGCATCCCGATCACGTACGACACGATCCTGCGTGCGTCCAAGCACCCGAACATCCTCGCGGTGAAGGACGCCAAGGGCGACTTCGCCGAGGTCTCACGGGTGCTGAACAACACCGACCTCATGTACTTCTCCGGGGACGACACGAACGTGCTCCCGCACCTGTCGATCGGCGCCACCGGCCTGATCGGCGTGACCGCGAACATCACGAGCGCGCCGTACCGCACCATCGTCGACGCCGTGAACCGGGGCGACCTGGCCACCGCGACGGCCGAGCACAAGCGACTCGAGCCGCTCGTCCGCGCCGTGATGACGCACGTTCCCGGTACCGTGGCCGCGAAGTACATCCTGCACGGGCTCGGCCGCATCGGCAGCCCGCGCGTCCGACTGCCGCTCGTCGGCCCCGAGGACTCCGAGGCGTACGCCATCGAGACCTCCCTCGAAGCCGTGCGCGACGTGCCCGGCGCCGACTTCTCGAACTTCCGCCCCGACCGCAACGCGGCGGCCGGCGGTGCACTACCGAAGGTGCCAGGCACCACCCGCTAGCGAACACCGCGGCGCGCAGCACGCGCGTCGCCCGAATCCGTAGGACCGAATGCCCACACAGATCTCCGAACCGCAGCCGCTCGAAGCCGGCACCCTCCGCGTCGTCCCCATCGGGGGCCTCGGCGAGATCGGTCGCAACATGACCGTCTACGAGTACGAGGGCAAGCTGCTCATCGTCGACGCCGGCGTGCTGTTCCCCGAGGAGCACCAGCCCGGTGTCGACCTGATCCTGCCGGACTTCTCGCCGATCCGTGACCGCCTCGACGACGTCCTCGGGGTCGTGCTCACGCACGGCCACGAAGACCACATCGGCGCCGTCCCGTACCTGCTGAAGCTCCGCGACGACATCCCGCTGATCGGCTCCACGCTGACCCTCGCGCTGGTCGAGGCGAAGCTCAAGGAACACCGGATCAAGCCGTACACGCTCGTCGTGGCCGAGGACCAGACCGAGCAGATCGGCCCGTTCCACCTCGAGTTCGTCGCCGTGAACCACTCCATCCCGGACGCCCTCGCCGTCGCGATCACGACCCCCGCCGGTCGTGTGCTGCACACAGGTGACTTCAAGATGGACCAGCTCCCGCTGGACGACCGCATCACCGACCTCCGTGCGTTCGCCCGTCTGGGCGAGGCCGGTGTGGACCTGTTCCTGCCGGACTCCACGAACGCCGACGTGCCGGGCTTCACCGCTCCGGAGCGCGACATCGGCCCGGTGCTCGAGAACATCATCATGCGCGCCCGCAAGAAGGTCGTCGTGGCGAGCTTCTCGTCGCACGTGCACCGCGTGCAGCAGGTCCTCGACGCCGCCGCGGCCGCGAACCGCAAGGTCGCGTTCATGGGGCGCTCGATGATCCGCAACATGACGATCGCCGCCGACCTCGGGTACCTGCGGGTGCCGGAGAACGTGCTCATCGACACGAAGAAGGCGAAGAACGTCCCCGACGACCAGATCGTCTACATGTCGACCGGGTCGCAGGGTGAGCCGATGGCCGTCCTGGCCCGCATGGCGAACCTCGAGCACCAGATCGAGATCGGCGAGGGCGACACCGTCATCCTCGCGTCGTCGCTCATCCCGGGCAACGAGAACGCCGTCTACCGCGTGATCGACGGGCTCACCAAGCTCGGCGCGAAGGTCGTGCACAAGGGCAACGCCAAGGTGCACGTCTCCGGACACGCCTCCGCCGGCGAGCTGCTCTACTGCTACAACATCCTGCGGCCGCGCAACGTGCTCCCCGTCCACGGCGAGCACCGCCACCTGTACGCGAACGCCGACCTGGCGATCCAGACGGGTGTCCCGCCGCGCAACGTGATCCTCGGGCAGGACGGCATCGTCGTCGACCTGAAGGACGGCGTCGCGACGGTCGCCGGCCAGCTCGACATCGGCTACGTCTACGTCGACGGCTCCACCGTCGGTGAGATCACCGACGCCGACCTGAAGGACCGCCGCGTCCTGGCGGAAGAGGGCTTCATCTCCATCTTCTGCGCGGTGGACTTCACCACCGGGCAGTGCGTGATCGGCCCGGAGATCCAGTCGCGCGGCTTCGCCGAGGACGACTCCGTGTTCGACGACGTCCGCCCGCAGATCGCCAAGGCGATCTCCGAGGCCGCGGCCAACGGCACGCGCGACTCGCACGCCTTCGCGCAGGTCGTCCGTCGCACGGTCGGTCGCTGGGTGAACACGAAGCACCGCCGTCGTCCGATGATCGTCCCGGTGGTCATCGAGGCGTAGGGCCCGTTCGCGGGTGGGCGCGCGTTCGCGTCCGTCCGGCCCGGGAGGCCCGTCCAGCGTCCGTCACGGACGCTGCGGCGGGCCTTCCTGCGTTTGTCCTGAGCGGGCGTTAGGGTTCTGCCCATGGCCGGAGGCACCAAGTCGACCACGCGCTCGCGCGCGTCCACGTCGTCCCGTGGCAACGGGACGCGCGGTTCGTCGCGCACCCAGGCCACGACGAAGAAGCTGCCGCAGGCCGCACCCACGCCGGTGTTCCGCGAGCAGAACCCGCTCGTGACCTTCTGGCTCGCGATGGCGCACGGCGTCGGCGCGATGTTCCGGCTGCTCGGCAAGGAGACCCTCGAGAAGGACCAGCGGCGCGACGGGTTCCCGTTCCTGCTGTTCCTGCTGGCCATCGCCGGCGGGGTCGTCGAGTGGCTCAACCCGACCAACAGTGTCTCCGTCGCACTCGACGCGTACACGTTCGGTGGGCTGTTCGGCCGCCTGGCGTTCGCCCTGCCCGTCATCATGATCGTGTTCGCCGGGTGGTTGTTCCGGCACCCGGCCTCGGTGCACGACAACACCCGGATCGGCATCGGCCTGGGCATCCTGATCGTGTCGATCGCCTCGCTCTGCCACGTCTTCGGCGGCCGTCCGAGCGCGGCCGACGGCATGCCCGCGCTGGCCGCCGCCGGTGGGGTGCTCGGCTGGGTGGTCATCGGCTGGCTCGTCACGATCGCGACCGCCTGGGTGGCCGTCCCCGTGGCGATCGTGCTGCTGGTGCTCTCGCTCTTCATCATCACCAAGACGCCGCCGAACAAGCTCGGGCGACGCCTGCACGAGCTCTACGCCTACCTGTTCGGCGCCCCGGCCCCCGCAGCAGAACCCGAGGCCGACGCCGCCGCGGCGGAGCCCGCCGCCCGCGCCCGCACGTCGAAGCGCGGCAAGAAGGGCGACACCGACTTCCAG
Source organism: Curtobacterium sp. MCLR17_040 (assembly GCF_003234735.1). Classification (NCBI taxonomy): domain Bacteria; kingdom Bacillati; phylum Actinomycetota; class Actinomycetes; order Micrococcales; family Microbacteriaceae; genus Curtobacterium; species Curtobacterium sp. MCLR17_040. Next base: position 158,072 of record NZ_QKTE01000003.1, read on the forward strand.
CTGTTCGACGACCTCGGGTTCGGTGACGAGCAGGCCGCTGCCGACGCCGAAGCCGGTGGCGACAACGTGCCGTGGTGGCGCCGGAACAAGTCCGGGCGCGAAGAGGACCCGGCGTACGACAGCCCCGTGCTGCCCCCGGCCACCGGGGTCGCCCCGGCTGCCGCTGCCGTCGCACCCGCTGCCCCCGTCGTGCCCGCTGCGCCCGCCGTGAGCCCGAACGCCGGTGCCGCCGCCGGGCTCGTCGACCTCACGCCGGCCGAGCCCGCGTCGGTCAACCTCAACGACTCCGTCGAGCAGGACCTGCAGGACGCCGAGCAGGCGCTCCGCGCGTTCGGCACCGACGTCCCCGCGCGGCCGGAGCCGACCGCCGACATCCGTCCCGCGGTGCCCGAGGTGCTGTCCGAGCCCGAGATCGTCGACGAGCCAGAGGACATCGACGCCGCCGCCGAGCTGAGTGCAGCCGCCGCCGGTTCCGACGACGATCCGTCGAAGCCCTACCGACTGCCCGCCGCCACGACGCTGAGTTCCGGAACGCCCTCGGTCGCGCGGAGCCAGGCGAACGACGACATCGTCGCCGCGATCACCGGGGTGCTCACCGAGTTCAAGGTCGACGCGAAGGTCACCGGGTTCTCCCGCGGGCCGACGGTGACCCGGTACGAGATCGAGCTCGGCCCCGGCGTCAAGGTCGAGCGCGTCACGGCCCTGTCGAAGAACCTGTCGTACGCGGTCGCCTCGAACGAGGTCCGCATCCTGTCGCCGATCCCGGGCAAGAGCGCCATCGGCGTCGAGATCCCGAACACCGACCGTGAGATCGTCTCGCTCGGCGACGTGCTGCGTTCGAACGCCGCCCGGAAGTCGAAGCACCCGATGACGATCGGCGTCGGCAAGGACGTCGAGGGCGGCTTCGTCGTCGCGAACCTCGCGAAGATGCCGCACCTGCTCGTCGCCGGCTCCACCGGTTCCGGCAAGTCGGTGTTCATCAACTCGATGATCACGTCGCTGCTGATGCGTGCGAAGCCGTCCGAGGTCCGCATGGTCCTGGTCGACCCGAAGCGCGTCGAACTCTCCATCTACGCCGGTGTCCCGCACCTCATCACGCCCATCATCACGAACCCGAAGAAGGCGGCCGAAGCGCTGCAGTGGGTCGTGAAGGAGATGGACATGCGGTACGACGACCTGGCGTCGTTCGGGTTCCGCCACGTCGACGACTTCAACAAGGCGATCGAGAACAACGAGATCGTCCTGCCGGCGGGCAGTGAGCGGAAGCTCAAGCCGTACCCGTACCTGCTCGTCGTCGTCGACGAGCTCGCCGACCTCATGCTCGTGGCGCCGCGCGACGTCGAGGAGTCGATCGTCCGCATCACCCAGCTCGCCCGCGCCGCCGGCATCCACCTGGTGCTCGCGACGCAGCGCCCCTCGGTCGACGTCATCACCGGCCTGATCAAGGCGAACGTGCCGTCGCGCATCGCCTTCGCGGTGACGAGCGTCACGGATTCCCGCGTCATCCTCGACCAGCCGGGCGCCGACAAGCTCATCGGTCAGGGCGACGCGCTCTTCCTGCCGATGGGCTCGTCCAAGTCGCTCCGCGTGCAGGGTGCGTGGGTGCAGGAGGGCGAGGTCGCCGAGGTCGTCCAGCACGTCACGCGGCAGGCGCAGCCCGAGTACCGCCAGGACGTCCAGGCCGTGGTCGAGCGCAAGGAGATCGACGCCGACATCGGTGACGACCTCGAACTGCTGCTCGCGGCCGTCGAGCAGGTCGTGTCGACCCAGTTCGGCTCGACGTCGATGCTGCAGCGCAAGCTCCGCGTCGGCTTCGCCAAGGCCGGTCGCCTGATGGACCTGATGGAGTCGCGCGACATCGTCGGGCCGTCCGAGGGGTCGAAGGCCCGCGACGTCCTGGTGACCGCCGACCAGCTGCCCGCGGTGCTCGCGAAGCTCCGTGGCGAGGAGCCGCCCGCCGCGGCCGCTCCGGCAGCGCCGGCCCCGACGCCGTCCGGCGACGGCGACCGGTACGGAGCAGACCCCGTCGGCGACATGACCCGCGGGTACGATGAAGTCCACGACGAGCCCGATGAGGACGCGTGGGGACTGACGGGCAGGGAGTGACGGCGATGACCGCCTCGGACAGCACGAACACCACGCACGGCGCACGGTTCCCGTGGCGCGGGCGGCTGCTGCGCAAGGGCCCTGGCCCGGCGTCGACCGCGAACGTCGCGAACATCATCACGGTGGTGCGCATCCTCATGGCGCCGCTGTTCTTCGTCCTGCTGCTCACCGACGCCGGCAACGACGGGCCGCTGCGCATCTGGGCGGCGGTCGTCTTCGTCGTGGCCATCGTCACGGACAGCGCCGACGGCATCATCGCCCGTCGGCAGAACCTGGTCACGGACTTCGGCAAGCTCGTCGACCCGATCGCCGACAAGGTGCTCATCGGTGGTGCGCTCGTCGCGCTGTCGATCCTGGCCGAGCTGCCCTGGTACGTGACCGTGCTGATCATGGTGCGCGAGATCGGCATCACGGTCTTCCGGTTCGCGGTGCTCTCCGACCGGGTGATCCCGGCCAGCCGCGGCGGCAAGATCAAGACCGTGCTGCAGGCCGTCGCCCTGACGGCCGCGCTGTTCCCGTGGTGGAACCTGGTCGGCGACTGGGCGCACTGGGTCAACGGCATCCTGATGACGGCCGCGTTCCTGGCAACGATCCTGAGCGGGATCGACTACCTCTGGCAGGCATGGAAGCACAACCGCACCACCGCATGACCGGGCCCGACCGCTCGACGCAGGCCGCGCCTCCCGTCCCGGTCGCACCGGGACTCATCGCCGAGCTGACGGCTCGGGGCGAGACCCTCGCCGTGGCGGAGTCGCTGACCGGCGGACTCGTCGTCGCGACGCTCGTCGACGTGCCGGGCGCGAGCGCCGTCGTCCGCGGCGGCGTCGTGGCGTACGCGACGCCCGTGAAGCACTCGGTGCTCGGGGTCTCGGCGGAGCTGCTCGAGGCCGAGGGCGCCGTGCACCCGGAGGTCGCCCGGCAGATGGCCGCCGGTGTCCGGATCGCGCTGTCCGTCGACGGGGAACCCGCGACGTGGGGGATCAGCACGACGGGCGTCGCCGGCCCGGACCCGCAGGACGGCAAGCCCGTCGGCACCGTGTACGTGGGGATCGCCTCCGCCGCGGGAGCTGAAGCCTTCGAGCTGCACCTCGACGGTGACCGGGGAGCAATCCGGCACGCCACCGTCTCCGAACTCCTTGCACGGATGTCGTCCGAGGTCCGGGGCCGGGAATAGGTCCCGTTTCCACTGGGTTACATCTCACGAAATCTCCAGCAGTACGGCAGCCAGCCTGGCTAACATGCTGCAACCGGCAACGCTATTGTTGCTGAACCCGAACTCGATCCACCGGACCGAGCGGGCGCGGAGACGACAGAGAGGAGGAGTTCTCATGGTTCTCGTTCGTCAGGAAATCGGCGATGTGCTCCGGGACTTCCGCTTGCAGAAGGGCCGGACCCTCCGTCAGGTCGCGTCCAAGGCCAGTGTCGCGCTCGGGTACCTCAGTGAGGTCGAGCGCGGGCAGAAGGAAGCCAGCTCGGAGATCCTCGCGTCCGTCGCGGATGCTCTGGACACGCCCATCTCGACCATCATGCGCGAAGTGGGCGACCGCCTCGCGATCGTCGAGGGGCTGACCCCCGTCCCCGACACGCTCCCGGACGACCTCGTCGCCGAGTTCGACAACGACCTCGCGGTTCGCTGAGCGCACCGCACCGAACGCCCTCGCCGGTCCTTCCCGGCGGGGGCGTTCTGCGTTCCGGCCCACGACCACGCGCCTAGGCTGGTCGGATGCGCGTGAGTGAGTTCTGGCGAGCCGTCGACCAGGTGTTCGGTGAGGCCTACGGTTCCGTGGTCACCCGTGACGTCGTGCTCGAGGGGCTGGGCGGTCGCTCCGCCGTGGACGCCCTCGCCGCCGGCATCGAGGCCCGCCGGGTGTGGGACGCACTGTGTGACTCGCAGGACGTCCCGATGGACCGGCGGCACGGCAAGGGCCTCGCCGAACCCCAGGACTGAGCGGGTCCGGCGGGGCCGCGCACCCGAAACTGTGTTCGGCGTGTTGCTCGAACGCGTGTTCGATCGGTGGTAGCTTCCTCCACAGCGGCGTCGCCCGGATGTTCCATCCACAGATCGCGTGACCGTCGGCAGTGATGTCGGTGGCTCGCCATAGGTTGATGGACATCGGGAACAGCCCGAAGCCTTGTCGCAGAACCATCGGCCTTGCACCATCGGCCGGCGTGGACGCGACAGCCTACAGGCGGCCGAACACGAGCACGAAGGAGCACCCCATGCCATCACCGGCAGACCGCGAGAAGGCCCTCGAGACCGCACTCGCACAGATCGACAGGCAGTTCGGCAAGGGTGCGATCATGCGCCTCGGTTCGGACGAACGCGCCCCCGTCAACGTCATCCAGACCGGGTCGGTGGCGCTGGACGTCGCGCTCGGCATCGGTGGCCTGCCCCGCGGCCGCATCGTCGAGATCTACGGCCCGGAGTCGTCGGGTAAGACGACCCTCACCATCCACGCCATCGCCAACGCCCAGCGCGCCGGTGGCATCGCGGCCTTCATCGACGCCGAGCACGCGCTCGACCCCGAGTACGCCAAGAAGCTCGGTGTCGACATCGACGCCCTGCTCGTGTCGCAGCCCGACACCGCCGAGCAGGCGCTCGAGATCGCGGACATGCTGGTCCGCTCCGGCTCCATCGACCTCATCGTCATCGACTCCGTCGCGGCCCTCGTGCCCCGTGCCGAGATCGAGGGCGAGATGGGTGACTCGCACGTCGGTCTGCAGGCCCGCCTCATGTCCCAGGCCCTGCGAAAGCTCGCCGGTGGCCTGAACCAGACGCAGACCACGATGATCTTCATCAACCAGCTGCGCGAGAAGATCGGCGTGTTCTTCGGTTCGCCCGAGACCACCTCGGGCGGTAAGGCGCTGAAGTTCTACGCGTCCGTCCGCCTCGACATCCGCCGCATCGAGACGCTCAAGAGCGGCACCGACGCGGTGGGCAACCGCACGCGCGTCAAGGTCGTCAAGAACAAGATGGCGCCGCCCTTCAAGCAGGCCGAGTTCGACATCCTGTACGGCGTCGGCATCTCGCGCGAAGGCTCGCTGCTCGACTTCGGTGTCGACCACGGCATCGTCAAGAAGTCGGGCGCCTGGTACACCTACGACGGCGACCAGCTCGGGCAGGGCAAGGAGAACTCGCGTTCCTTCCTGATCCAGAACCCCGAGATCGCTGCCGACATCGAAGGCAAGATCCTCGCCAAGCTCGGTGTCGGCGGCGCCAAGGCCGAGGATGCCCCGGTCGAGTCGATCGCTCCGAAGCTCGCGGAGCGCAAGGGCGCGTGAGCACCGACCACGACGACGACGGCCTCGCACCGGTCACCGACCTGTTCGGTGCGAGGTCGCGTCGCCGTGCCCCCGTCACCCCGGTGACGCCCGCGATCCCTGAGCCTCCGGTGTCACCGGACGAACCGCGCGACACCGACGGCTGGGCGCTGCCCGAGTCGGACGAAGGTCGTGCGGAGGAGTTCCCCGCATCGTTCGACGCCGATTCGCCGGTGCCCCTGCACGGTGCCCGTGGGCCGGCAGCATGGGTGTCGCCCGTCATCGGTGACGGCAGCGGGCGCTCGACCCGTGCGGAGCAGGACGGCTACGACTCCGAGACGGCTGACGCCACCACGGCGTCGGTGTTCTCCATCGCCGGCGGCGAGGAGATCGACCCGGCCGACGCACCCCGTCCGCTCGACGAACAGCGCGCGGACGCCGAACGGCTCAGCCTGCGTGCCCTCGGGCGCAAGGGCGTGAGCGAGTCCGAGATGCGGACCCTGCTGCTGCAGCAGGACCTCGACCCCGACGTGGTCGAGCACGAGATCGAGCGGTTGACCCGTGTCGGGCTCCTCGACGACGTCGCCCTCGCCACCGACCTGGTGGATCGACTGCACGCCCGCAAGGGCCTCGGTCGACAGGGTGTCGTGACCGAGCTCCGTCGCCGGGGGATCGACCAGGTGGCGATCGACACCGCACTCGACGAAGCCGCCGATGACGAGGACGACGAGTTCCTCCGCGCGCAGGAACTCGCCGACAAGCGGGCGCCGCAGATGCGCGGGCTCGACCGGGCGACCGCGGAACGCCGGCTGTCCGGCTTCCTGATGCGCAAGGGCTACAGCTCCGGCGTCGTCCGGATCGCTGTGGCACGTGCCCTCGACGGTGGCGGGAAGCGGCCGCCTTCCGGCCGCGGGACCGTCCGGTTCGAGTAGCCGCTCCGACCTACACTGGGACGACCATGGCCACCGTCGAAGCGCGCCCCCGCACCTACGAAGTCCGCACCTACGGGTGTCAGATGAACGTCCACGACTCCGAGCGGTTGAGCGGCTCACTGCAGGCCGCGGGCTACACCGCTGCGGACGGTGCGCAGGCCGACGTCGTCGTCATCAACACCTGCGCGGTGCGCGAGAACGCGGACAACCGGCTGTACGGCAACCTCGGGCAGCTCGCGGGCATCAAGCGCGAGCACCCCGGCATGCAGATCGCCGTCGGCGGGTGCCTGGCGCAGAAGGACAAGAACGTCATCCTCGAGAAGGCGCCTTGGGTCGACGTCGTCTTCGGCACGCACAACATGGGGTCGCTGCCGACCCTGCTCGAGCGGGCGCGGCACAACGACGAGGCGCAGATCGAGATCCTCGAGGCGCTCGACGTCTTCCCGTCGACGCTGCCCACCAAGCGCGACTCGACGCACAGCGGCTGGGTCTCCATCTCCGTCGGCTGCAACAACACCTGCACGTTCTGCATCGTCCCCTCGCTCCGTGGCAAGGAGAAGGACCGCCGTCCCGGTGACGTCCTGGCCGAGATCCAGGCGCTCGTCGACGACGGCGCGATCGAGGTCACGCTGCTCGGGCAGAACGTGAACTCCTACGGGGTCGAGTTCGGCGACCGACAGGCGTTCGGCAAGCTGCTGCGGGCCACCGGTGCCATCGAGGGCCTCGAGCGCGTCCGCTTCACGAGCCCGCACCCGGCGGCGTTCACCGACGACGTCATCGACGCGATGGCCGAGACCCCGAACGTGATGCCCCAGCTGCACATGCCGCTGCAGTCGGGTTCCGACCGGGTGCTCAAGGCCATGCGCCGGAGCTACCGGAGCGAGCGGTTCCTCGGCATCCTCGACCGCGTCCGCGCGAAGATCCCGCACGCGGCGATCTCCACCGACATCATCGTCGGGTTCCCCGGCGAGACCGATGCCGACTTCGAGGACACCCTGCGCGTCGTCGAGCAGGCACGGTTCGCCTCGGCGTTCACGTTCCAGTACTCGATCCGCCCGGGCACGCCGGCCGCGACGATGGACGACCAGCTGCCGAAGCACATCGTGCAGGAGCGCTACGAGCGACTCGTCGCCCTGCAGGAACGCATCACCGCGGAAGAGAACGCGCTGCAGGTCGGTCGGAGCGTCGAGGTGCTCGTCGCCTCGGGCGAAGGGCGTAAAGATGACGCCACCCGCCGGCTCTCCGGTCGCGCCGAGGACTCCCGGCTCGTGCACTTCACCGTGCCCGCCGGGTCCGAGGTCCCGCGCCCGGGCGACGTCGTGACTGTGGACATCACCCGTGCGGCGCCACACTTCCTGCTCGCCGACGACGACGCTCCGCTGCGCATCCGACGCACGCGGGCCGGCGACGCCTGGGACCGCGCGCAGGCCGAGAGCTGCGGCGTGCCCACGCCCGCTGCCGCCACGGGCGACGGGCCCCGTCCGGTCTCGCTCGGGCTGCCGACGCTCCGTGTCGGGCGCTGAGCTCCCCGGGGCTGTGCCGACGAGCGCCGCGTCGCCCGCACCCGGTGACGCCGCGGACCTGATCGCAGTCGTCGGGGCGACGGGCACCGGGAAGTCCGACCTCGGTATCGCGATCGCGGAACGGCTGCGTGCTGCCGGCCGGAATGCCGAGATCATCAACGCGGACGCCATGCAGCTGTACCGGGGCATGGACATCGGCACCGCGAAGCTGCCGCCGGCCGAACGGCACCGCATCCCGCACCACCAGCTCGACGTGCTCGACGTCACCGACGAGGCGAGCGTCGCCGCCTACCAGGTCGCCGCCCGGGCCGACGTCGACCGGATCCAGGCCGACGGTGGTGTGGCCGTCCTCGTCGGCGGCAGCGGCCTGTACGTCTCCGCGGTGCTGTTCGACCTGGCGTTCCCGGGCACCGATCCCGCGCTCCGTGCGCAGCTCGAGCGCGAGCACGAAGAGCTCGGCCCGGGCCTCCTGCTCGAGCGACTCCGGGCCCTCGACCCGGCAGCCGCCGCGACGATCGACGCGCGCAACCCACGGCGGTTGATCCGTGCACTCGAGATCGCGAGCCGATCCGAGGTCGTGACCCCGAGCCTCCCGGCCGCGCCCCGCGCCTGGCGACCGTCCCGGATCCTGCACCTGCGGCGTGACCGCGAGCAGCTGGTGTCGGCGCTGCACGAGCGGGCCGCGCGAATGTTCGAGGCCGGACTCGTCGACGAGGTCGCGGCCCTCCGCGAGGAGGGACTCGAGCAGGGCAAGACCGCGCGGGGCGCGATCGGGTACTCGCAGGCGCTCGAGGTGCTCGCCGGCACGGCGACCCGCGAACAGGCGGTCGAGGCGACCGGCATCGCGACCCGGAAGTACGCCCGGCGGCAGGTGTCGTGGTTCCGCCGGTACGCCGATGCCGAGACGCTCGACGTCACGGGCGCGGACCGCGGCGACCTGACGGAACTGGCCCGTAGGATCGTGCCGTGACCGAGCTGCACTTCACCAAGGGCCAGGGGACCGGCAACGACTTCGTCCTGTTCGCCGACCCCGACGCCACCGTCGACCTGACCCCCGAGCGGATCCGCGCCATCGCGGACCGGCGCTTCGGCGTGGGCGGCGACGGCGTGATCCGCGCCGTGCGGTCCGAGGCGATCCCCGAGGGGCGGGCGCTCGTGGCCGTCGAGCCCGAGGCGACCTGGTTCATGGACTACCACAACGCCGACGGCACGGTCGCGGAGATGTGCGGCAACGGCATCCGCGTGTTCGCCCGGTACCTGACCGAGTCGGGCCTGGTCGAGCTCGCTCCCGGCGAGACGCTCACCGTCGGCAGTCGCAAGGGGCTGGTCGACATCCAGCGCACCACGAACGGGTTCGCCGCCGACCTCGGTCGCTGGGGCCTGGGCATCGAGGGCGGTGGCTCCGACGACGTGCTCGTCCGGGCCAAGAACCTCGACGGCGCGCGGCCCGGCATCGGCATCGACGTGGGCAACCCGCACGTGGTCGTCGCCGTCGAGACCGAGGACGAACTGGCGGACCTCGACCTGACCTTCCTGCCGGTGCTCGACCCGGCGCCGGAGCACGGTGCGAACGTCGAGTTCGTGCTGCCCGGCGACCCCCTCATCAAGGACGGCGTCGGCGAGATCACGATGCGGGTGCACGAGCGGGGGAGCGGTGAGACGCTCTCGTGCGGCACCGGGGCCGTCGCCGCTGCCCTCGCCACGCGCTACTGGGTCGGTGCGGGCGCGCCGGACACCTGGCGCGTGCGGGTGCCGGGCGGGCTGCTGACGGTGCGGATGACGGCGACCGAGGACGGCGAGCACGTCTCGCTGTCCGGTCCCGCCGAGCTCGTGTTCTCCGGCGACCTGACGGTCTGACGGTCTGACGGTCTGACGGTCTGACGCGGAGCCTCGTTGGCGTTTCGTGAGCAGGAATGGTCGGGTGCCCAGCGGCGACCCGACCATTCCTGCTCACGAAGTGCACGCACACGAAGTGCGCACGCGCCCTACGCGCTGCGCTGCACCCGGATCACGCGGAACCCCTTCGCCGTCGACTCGCGCGTGACCGCGAACCCCGAGCCGAGCGCCCCGACGAGCCACTTCTGCAACGAGTCGCCCCCGAGGTCCTTCGACACGACGAGCCAGGCGTCGCCCCCGACCTCGAGCCGGGGCAGCCACGTCAGCAGGATCTGGTGCAGCTCGTCCTTGCCGACACGAATCGGCGGGTTCGACCAGATCGTGCGGAAGCGCAGGTCGGCCGGCACGTCGTCGGGCAGCGCGACCGTGACGTTCGACGCCCCCGCAGCAGCAGCGTTGGCGCGCGCGAGCCCGAGCACCCGCTCGTTGACGTCTACGCCCCACACGTGGGCGTCGGGGGACTGCAGGGCCATCGTGATCGCGATCGGGCCCCAGCCGCAGCCGATGTCGAGCAGCGCTCCGTCGGCAGCGGGTGCGGGCACCGAACCGAGCAAGACCTTCGTGCCGCGGTCGACGCCGTCGGGGCTGAAGACCCCCGCCGCGGTCGACAGGGTGAGGGGCTGACCGGCGAGCGTGACGTGCACCTGGCGCGGCCGGAGTTCGCTCTCGGGGCTGGCCGAGAAGTAGTGGTCGTTCGCCATGGATGAACCGTACCGGCAACCGAGTGTGTCGGAGGGCCTCCAGAGGTAGCCTGTGCACAGGATGACGGATACCCATCAGCAGAACCACCAGACCAACGACGACAGCGCAGACGGTGTCGTCGAGAGGGTGTTGCGCAACGCAGACCACCGCGCAGCATCGTCCATCTTCGCACCCGCCCAGGCCATCCAGACGCAGTCGGTCGACGACCGCAGCTGGACCGGCGACGGCGACCAGTACGACCGTGAGGACCGTGCGGCGCTGCGCCGTGTCGCCGGCCTCTCCACCGAACTCGAGGACGTCACCGAGGTCGAGTACCGCCAGCTGCGGCTCGAGCAGGTCGTCCTGATCGGCGTGTACCCCCAGGGCGACGCCTCGGACGCCGAGAACTCCCTCCGCGAGCTCGCGGCACTCGCCGAGACCGCGGGCGCCGTGGTGCTCGACGGGCTCCTCCAGCGTCGGCCGAACCCGGACCCGGCCACCTACCTGGGAAAGGGCAAAGCCCAGGAGCTCGCGATGGTCGTCAAGGCCACCGGCGCCGACACGGTCATCGCCGACACCGAACTGGCACCCTCGCAGCGTCGTGCGCTCGAGGACGTCGTGAAGGTGAAGGTCATCGACCGCACGGCCGTGATCCTCGACATCTTCAGCCAGCACGCGAAGACCCGCGAGGGGAAGGCGCAGGTCGAACTCGCCCAGCTGCAGTACCTGCTCCCTCGACTGCGCGGTTGGGGTGACTCGATGTCCCGGCAGGCCGGTGGCCAGGTCTCCGGAGGTGCTGGCATGGGCTCTCGTGGCCCCGGTGAGACGAAGATGGAGCTCGACCGCCGCAAGATCCACACGCGGATGGCGAAGCTCCGCCGGCAGATCGCCGGGTTCACCCCGGCCCGTGAGGCCAAGCGTGCCGAGCGCAACCGCAACGAGGTGCCGAGCGTCGCGATCGCGGGCTACACCAACGCCGGCAAGTCGTCGCTGCTCAACCGGCTGACGAGCGCGGGCGTGCTGGTGCAGAACCAGCTGTTCGCGACGTTGGACGCCACCGTCCGTCGGACCGAGAGCGCCAAGGGCCGGGAGTTCACGTTCGTCGACACGGTCGGCTTCGTCCGCAACCTGCCGCACCAGCTCGTCGAGGCCTTCCGCTCCACCCTCGAAGAGGTCGGCGACGCCGACGTCATCGTGCACGTGGTCGACGGCTCGCACCCCGACCCCGGTGCGCAGCTGTCCACCGTGCGCGAGGTCATCGGCGACGTCGGTGCGGGTGACATCCCGGAGATCGTCGTCTTCAACAAGGCCGACCTGATCGACGACGCGCAGCGCCTCGTGCTCATCGGACTCGTGCCGGACGCGGTGTTCGTGTCGGCGCGCACGGGCGAGGGCATCCCGGAGCTCCTCAGCGTCATCGAGGACCGCCTGCCGGAGCCCGACGTCGACCTGACGATCGTGGTGCCGTACGACCGCGGCGACCTGGTGTCGTCGCTGCACGACACCGGCTCGGTCGAGTCCGTCGACTACGTCGAGGACGGCACGCGCCTGCGGGTGCGCGTCTTCCAGCGGCAGGTCGCCGAGCTCGAGCCCTACGTGGTCACGCCGGTCCCGACCGTCTGACGGTCACCTCCGACACGCGCTGGCGCTGGGGAGCGCTGCCGCGCGGCCTGGAGGCCCGTGACGGGTCCGCCGGACGCCGTCACGTCGCCGAGACGCCCCGGAACACACGAAACGCCGCCGGATCCGGCGGCGTTTCGTCGTGCAGGGGGCGTCGTACGGTGACGACGGCGTCTCGCGCCGGTGCAGCGCGGGCCGCGGTCAGAGGGAGCGGAGGACCGCGACGACCTTGCCGAGCACCGAGGCCGCGTCGCCGAGGATCGGCTCGAAGGCGGAGTTGCGCGGCAGCAGCCACGTGTGACCGTCGCGCTGGCGGAAGACCTTGACCGTCGCCTCTTCGTCGAGCATGGCCGCGACGATGTCACCGTTCTCGGCGGTCTGCTGCGACCGGACGACGACCCAGTCCCCGTCGCAGATCGCGGCGTCGATCATCGACTCACCGACGACCTTGAGCATGAACAGCTCGCCGGTGCCGACGAGCTGTCGGGGGAGCGGGATGATCTCGTCGACGTGCTGCTCGGCGGTGATCGGGACACCGGCGGCGATCCGGCCGACGAGCGGCACGAGCGTGGTGGCATCGATGTCCGGGCCGCCGACGTCGGACGACGGCTCGTCGACCAGGACCTCGAGCGCGCGCGGGCGGTTCGGGTCGCGGCGGATCCAGCCCCCGAGCTCGAGCTGGCCGAGCTGGTGGGAGACGCTGGAGAGCGAGGAGAGCCCGGCGGCGTCGCCGATCTCGCGCATGCTCGGCGGGTAGCCCCGTGAGGCGATCGACGCACGGATCGCGTCGAAGATCGCCTGCTGCTTCGGCGTCAGCGGCTTCTGGCCCCGCAGTTCGTCCACCACGTCGTCTCGCTTTCGTCGGTGCCGGTCCGGCCGCGGCGGGAATGTCGGTGGTCCCCGTCAGGCTTGTCCCAGTCGATCGAAACAGTATCCGACCAGCCAGGGCCGGACAAACACCTGTTCGAGCGTGTCGCAAGAAAACCCCGCAGAAATCCACTCCCAGGACTTGTGCGTCGTCTGATTCGAAACTATGTTCGGTACACGACTTCGGTTCCACCGAACGGGAAGGCAAGAACGACATGAGCACCATCGCCATCGCTGACATCCAGCGCACTGCGGCGCCCGCCGTGCGTACCCGCCTGCGTCTGACGCGGCGCGGCCGCATCGTCTTCACGACGCTGGCCGCGCTCCCGCTCCTCGTCGTCGTCGCCCTCGGCGTGCTGAACGGCGGGCAGGCCTCCGCCGGAGACGCCACCGCCGGCGGCGCACGCACCCAGTTCGAGACCGTGACGATCCAGCCGGGCGAGACGCTCTGGCAGCTCGCCGAGCAGACGGCGCCGAACTCGGACCCGCGTGACTTCGTGCAGGACGTCGTGAGCCTCAACGCGCTCGACGGCTCCGCGCTGCAGGCCGGCGAAGAGATCGCCATCCCCACCAAGTACACCGACGGCGAGTAGTCACTCGGGCAGCCCCGTCCAGACGGCTGGTCGTCGCACGGTGACAGCGGCCTACGATGGATCGGTGGCATTCACGCTCGAAGACCTCCCGATCCGAGACGACCTGCGCGGGCAGAGCCCCTACGGCGCTCCGCAGAAGCACGTCCGCGTGCAGCTCAACGTCAACGAGAACACGCATCCCGTTCCGGACGACGTCGCTGCCGACATCGTCGAGTCGATCCGGCAGGCCCTGCTGACGGTCAACCGCTACCCGGACCGCGAGTTCACCGAGCTCCGGCAGTCGCTCGCCGACTACCTCGGACACGACCTGACCGCCGAGCAGCTCTGGGCGGCCAACGGATCGAACGAGGTGTTGCAGCAGCTCCTCCAGGCGTTCGGCGGGCCCGGTCGCTCGGTGCTCGGGTTCCCGCCCACCTACTCGATGCACTCGATCCTCGCGTCGGGCACCGGCACCACGTGGATTCCGGCCCAGCGGGACGACGAGTTCCGCATCTCGCCCGAGACCGTCGTGGCGGCGATCCGAGAGCACCAGCCGGACATCGTGTTCCTGTGCGGGCCGAACAACCCGACGGGCACCCCGCTCGACATCGAGACGATCGCGGCCGCCTACGACGCGACCGACGGCATCGTGATGGTGGACGAGGCGTACGCCGAGTTCATGCCGTCCGACGCCCCGAGCGCCCTCACGCTGCTGCCCGGTCGTGAGCGCCTGGTGGTCTCCCGCACGATGAGCAAGGCGTTCGCGTTCGCCGGTGCCCGGGTCGGCTACATGGCCGCGCACCCGGCCGTCGTCGACGCCGTCCGGTTGGTCCGGTTGCCGTACCACCTGTCCGCGCTGACTCAAGCGGCCGCGATCGCGGCACTCCGGCACGCCCCCGAGATGCTGGCGATGGTCGACGACATCAAGGGGCAGCGCGACCGCATGGTCACCGAGCTGCGGGCGATGGGGTACCGCACCTACGAGACCTGGTCGAACTTCGTCCTGTTCGGCGGTGTCGCCGACCCGAGCGCCGCGTTCGAGGCGCTGCTCGAGCGCGACGTGATCGTGCGCGACCTCGGGATCCCGAACCACCTGCGGGTGAGTGCGGGGACCGAAGCCGAGACGACCGCGTTCCTCGACGCCATGCGGCAGGTCGCCGCCGAGCAGCCGCCGGTTAGGGTTGAGGCATGACCGCCCGCACCGCCTCGATCAGCCGTTCGACGAGCGAATCGAGTGTCGAACTCGAGCTCGACCTGGACGGTACCGGGACCTCGTCGATCTCGACCTCCGTGCCGTTCTTCGACCACATGCTGACGGCGTTCAGCAAGCACTCCCTGATCGACCTGCGGGTGCGCTCGACGGGTGACACCGACATCGACGTGCACCACACGGTCGAGGACACCGGCATCGTGCTCGGTCAGGCGATCAAGCAGGCCCTCGGCGACCGCTCCGGCATCGGCCGGTACGGCGACGCCCTGGTCCCGCTGGACGAAGCGCTGGCCCAGGCCGTCGTCGACGTCTCTGGGCGTCCGTTCCTGGTGCACTCCGGCGAGCCCGCGGGCTTCGAGTTCCACCGCATCGGCGGCCACTTCACCGGCTCGATGGTCCGCCACGTGTTCGAGGCGATCACGTTCAACGCCGGCATCACCGTCCACGTCCGCGTGCTCGAGGGCCGCGACCCCCACCACATTGCCGAAGCCGAGTTCAAGGCGTTCGCCCGAGCCATGCGCAAGGCGGTCGAGCTGGACCCGCGCGTCGACGGCATCCCCTCCACGAAGGGCGCCCTGTGACAACCGCCAAGCCGAACGTCGTCGTCCTCGACTACGGGTCGGGGAACGTCCACTCCGCAGCCAAGGCACTCGAGCGCGCCGGCGCCGAGGTCACCCTGACCTCGGACAAACAGGCGGCACTCAAGGCCGACGGCCTGCTCGTCCCCGGCGTCGGGGCGTTCGCCGCCGTGATCGACCAGCTCGAGGGCGTGCAGGGCGGCGAGATCGTCGACCACCGTCTGGCCGGCGGGCGACCCGTGCTCGGCATCTGCGTCGGCATGCA
Source organism: Curtobacterium sp. MCLR17_040 (assembly GCF_003234735.1). NCBI lineage: Bacteria > Bacillati > Actinomycetota > Actinomycetes > Micrococcales > Microbacteriaceae > Curtobacterium > Curtobacterium sp. MCLR17_040. The sequence continues at coordinate 173,583 of NZ_QKTE01000003.1, forward strand.
GGTCCTGTTCTCGCGGGGCATCGAGCGTGGTGCCGACGTCGAAGGGCTCGGCCAGTGGCCCGGCACCGTGCAGGAGATCCAGGCCGAGGTGCTGCCGCACATGGGCTGGAACACCGTGCAGGCGCCCGAGGACTCCGTGCTGTTCGAAGGGCTGCACGACGAGCGCTTCTACTTCGTGCACTCCTACGGGGTGACCGACTTCCCGCTCGAGGCGTACGGGCCGTTCCGCGCGCCCCGTCTGACCTGGGCCGAGCACGGGCAGCCGTTCATCGCCGCGGTCGAGAACGGGCCGCTCACCGCCACGCAGTTCCACCCCGAGAAGTCCGGCGAGCCGGGCATCCGCCTGCTCTCCAACTGGGTGCGTTCGCTCTGAACCCGGCCGGTGCCGGGCGCGACGGCCGTGCCGGACGCGCACCGGGCCTCCCGGCTGTCCGCAGCCCCTTCTCCACCGCAACGAAACCGACAGGACCATGACCGACCTCACCGACACCCCGCCCCTCGTCCTGCTGCCGGCTGTCGACGTCGTCGACGGACAGGCCGTGCGACTCACCCAGGGCGAGGCGGGGAGCGAGACCGGCTACGGCGACCCCGTCGCCGCTGCCCGGACCTGGCGTGACCAGGGCGCCGAGTGGATCCACCTCGTCGACCTCGACGCGGCCTTCGGTCGTGGCGACAACCGCCGCGTGATCGCGCACGCCGTCCGCGAGGTCGAGGGTGTCTCGGTCGAGCTGTCCGGCGGGATCCGCGACGACGCCTCGCTCGAAGCGGCACTGGCGACCGGTGCGGCGCGCGTGAACCTCGGCACCGCGGCGCTCGAGAACCCCGACTGGGCCGCGCGGGTGATCGGTGAGTACGGCGAGCAGATCGCCGTCGGGCTGGACGTCCGCGGCACCACGCTGTCGAGCCGCGGCTGGACCGAGGACGCCGGTGACCTGTGGGAGGTGCTCGACCGGCTGGAAGCCGCCGGGTGCGCCCGCTACGTGGTGACCGACGTCACGAAGGACGGCACGCTGCAGGGCCCCAACGTCGAACTGCTCCGCCAGGTGTGCGACCGGACCGACCAGCCCGTGGTGGCCTCCGGCGGGATCTCGACGCTCGACGACCTCCGTGCGCTCCGCGAACTCGTGCCGTACGGGCTCGAGGGCGCGATCATCGGCAAGGCGCTGTACTCCGGGGCGTTCACGCTGCCGGCCGCACTCGACATCGCCTCCGAGTAACGCCGTGGCGGGCATCTCGAACGGCCGTGGCACCGGGCCGGACGCCGACGACGCGCACACCCCCGGCGGGGCGGCGGACTCGGCGGGCTTCTCGTGGGAAGGTCGCACGTTCGACCACCACGACACCGCGTTCGCGGACGACGACGGACTCGCCGACCCCGCGGTGGTCGCGGCCATCGGTGCGATCGCCGACGGTGCCTCCCAGGCGGCGATCGTCGAGTCGCTCCGGACCGCCCGGCTGCTCATCCCGCTCATCGCCGAGGCCGGTGACGTGGGGGAGACCGATCAGGGCAAGCTCGTCGACAAGACCCAGGAACTCTCGATCGTGACGGTCGCCGGTCCGGACGGTCGCAGCGTGATGCCGGCGTTCACCTCGGTGGACGCCATGCACGCGTGGGACCCGGACGCGCGGCCGGTGCCGGTGGAGTCCCGCCGCGTGGCGATGGCCGCGGCGAGCGAGGACACCCAGCTCGTCGTGCTCGACCCGAAGTCGCCGACCGAGTTCGTGCTGCGTCGACCGGCGGTGTGGGCGCTCGGGCAGGACCTGCCGTGGACCCCGTGCTTCGAGGACCCCGAGGTGGCCCGGGCCTTCGCGGCCTCGGTCGAGGGGGAGGTCAGCGTCGCCCGTGTCGAACTCGCGCCGGGCGACCCGGTCGGCCGGTTCGCCGGGCCGGAGCTGACGGTGGGCCTGGCGCTGCACCCGGGGCTCGACCGCGAGCGGGTCGGCGAGCTCGTCGGTCGGCTGCAGCAGCGGTGGTCGACCGACCCCGTGATCGCGGAGCGGGTCGACAGCATGCGCGTCGCCCTGCGCGCTGCCTGACGAGCAGCAGCGCGGCGGTCCCGCGGCGGTGCGACCCGGCCCAGCCCGAGGTCGCCGGTACGATGACGGGGTGAGCCCGAACCCGACGACCAACCCCACCGGCGCGACCACCCACGGTCCGACGGGGCGTCCCGTCCGGGACTTCCCCGTGCCCGAGGAGCTCGACAGCACCGGACCCGCCCGCATCATCGCGCTCTGCAACCAGAAGGGCGGCGTCGGCAAGACCACGACGGCCATCAACCTGGGCGCCGCGCTCGCCGAGTACGGCCGCAAGGTCCTGGCCGTCGACTTCGACCCGCAGGGCGCGCTGTCCGCGGGTCTCGGCGTCCGGACGCACGACATCCACACCGTGTACGACCTGCTCATGGGTGCCGTGAAGGACCCGAACCAGGTCATCCAGCCGACGAACACCCCCGGCCTCGACGTCATCCCGGCGAACATCGACCTGTCCGCGGCCGAGGTGCACCTGGTCAACGAGGTCGCCCGCGAGCAGATCCTGGCGAGCGTGCTGCGCAAGGTCGCGAACGACTACGACGTGATCCTGGTCGACTGCCAGCCGTCGCTCGGCCTGCTCACCGTGAACGCCCTGACCGCGGCACACGGCGTGCTCATCCCGCTCGAGTGCGAGTTCTTCGCGCTCCGCGGTGTCGCGCTGCTCATCGAGACGATCGACAAGGTGCGCGACCGCCTCAACCCGGCGCTCAAGCTCGACGGCATCCTGGCGACCATGTACGACTCGCGCACGCTGCACTCGCGCGAGGTCATGGAGCGGGTCGTCGACACCTTCGACGACCGCGTGCTCGACACCGTCATCGGCCGCACCGTGAAGTTCCCGGACGCCACGGTGTCCGCACGCCCGATCACGCAGACCGCGCCGGACCACCCTGCCGCCCACGCCTACCGGCAGCTCGCACGAGAGCTCGTCCAGCGTGGCGCCGTCGCCTGACGCGGGGTTCCGGGTCCGGCTCGCCAACTTCGACGGACCGTTCGACCTCCTGCTGTCGCTCATCACGAAGCACGAGCTCGACATCACCGAGGTGTCGCTCGGTGCCGTGACGGGGGAGTTCATCCAGTACGTCCGGCAGGCCGAGTCCGCCGACGAGCTCGACGAGGCCAGCGAGTTCCTGGTCGTCGCGGCGACGCTGCTCGACCTGAAGATCGTCGGGCTGCTGCCCCAGGGTGAGCTCGTGGACGCCGAGGACGTCGCCCTGCTCGAGGCCCGGGACCTGCTGTTCGCCCGATTGCTGCAGTACCGGGCGTTCAAACAGGCCGCCGACTGGTTCGGGGAGCGCTGGGGCGTCGAGTCGCGCCGGCACGTCCGCAGCGTCCGGCTCGAGGAGCGGTTCCGCGCGCGGACGCCGGAACTCGTCTGGACCCTGTCGGTGCAGGACTTCGCCGCACTGGCAGCGCTGGCCTTCGCCCCGCGGGAGATCCCGACCGTCGGCCTCGACCACCTGCACGCCCCGCTCATCAGCATCCGCGAGCAGGCCGCGATCGTCGTGTCGATCCTGCGCACCCGCGATGGTGAGGGCGTCTCGTTCCGTGAACTGGTCGCGGGCGTCGACCAGACGGGTATCGTGGTGGCTCGCTTCCTCGCGATCCTCGAGCTGTACCGGAACGCGTCGATCTCGTTCGAGCAGCTCGAGCCGCTCGGGGAGCTGACACTGCGGTGGACCGCCGAGGACTGGTCCGACGAGAGCCTCGCGAACCTGGGAGCCGACTATGACGGATGACGTGCACGACACGTCCAGCGCCGAACCCGGCGGCGCTGACGAGATGGCCGACGCCCGCGCGATCGAGCACGAGATCCACGAGCGCGCCGCGTCCGAGGCCCACCCCACCATCCCCATCGACCGCCAGCTCGAGGCCATCCTGATGATCGCCGACCAGCCGCAGTCGCTCGTCGCCCTCGGTGCTGCGGTCGGTTCGCCCGTCCCCGCCGTCCGCCAGGCGATCGAACGCCTGGTCGCGGACTTCGACGGCGTCGACGGCACGATCCGCCGTGGCTTCGAACTGCGCGAGGTCGGTGGCGGCTGGCGCTTCTACGTCCGCGCCGACCTGGACCCCGTGGTCGAGCAGTTCGTCGAGGCCGAGCGCCCCTCGCGCCTGTCGCAGGCCGCACTCGAGACCCTCGCGGTCGTCGCCTACAAGCAGCCGATCACCCGCTCGCAGATCGCTGCGATCCGCGCCGTCAACGTCGACGGCGTCGTCCGAACCCTGGTGGCACGCGGCCTCATCGAGGAGTCGTTCACCGACGCCGAGACCGGCGCCATCAACTACGTCACGTCCGACCTGCTCCTGCAGCAGCTCGGCATCAACTCGCTCGACGAGCTGCCGCTCATCTCGCCCCTCCTGGACGACGGTGCGGACGGCTTCGAGCAGAACGAAGGGATCCCCGATGGCAGGGTTTGACGACCGGGGGCGCGGCGCGCCCCGAGACCGAGACGACCGCAACGGACGCTCGGGAGGCCCGGATCGCTCCGGCCGCCCGGCCGGCGGACGCGGTGGGGCCGGCTCCAGTGCCGGTGGCCGCTCCGGCGGGTACGGTCGCGACGACCGCGGGGGCGCACGCCCGCCGCGTGACGACGACCGTCGTGGCGGGTACCCGTCGCGTGACGACCGCGGCGGCGACCGTGGTGGGTACCGCGGCAACTCCGCTCCGCGTGACGACCGTGGTGGCTACCGGGGTCGTGACGACCGTGCCGGTGGCGGTGACCGTGGTGGCTACCGGGGTAACTCCGCTCCGCGTGACGACCGTGGTGGCTACCGCGGCCGCGACGACCGTGGGGCTTCCGCGCCGCGCGACGACCGCGGTGGCGACCGTGGTGGGTACCGTGGCAACTCCGCTCCGCGTGACGACCGTGGTGGGTACCGCGGTCGCGATGACCGTTCCGGTGGCGGCGACCGTGGTGGGTACCGCGGCAACTCGGCTCCGCGTGACGACCGTGGTGGCTACCGCGGCCGTGACGATCGTGGGGCTTCGGCTCCGCGTGATGACCGTGGCGGCTACCGGGGTCGCGATGACCGTGCCGGTGGCGGCGACCGTGGTGGCTACCGGGGTCGTGACGACCGTGGCGCTTCGGCTCCGCGCGACGACCGTGGTGGGTACCGCGGCAACTCGGCTCCGCGTGATGACCGTGGCGGCTACCGGGGTCGCGATGACCGTTCCGGTGGCGGTGACCGTGGTGGCTACCGCGGCAACTCGGCTCCGCGTGACGACCGCGGCGGGTACCGGGGCCGTGACGACCGCAGCGCCGCCCCGCGCGACGACCGTGGTGGGTACCGCGGCCGCGACGACCGTGGCAGCTCCGCTCCCCGCGACGACCGCGGTGGGTACCGGGGTCGCGACGACCGTGGCAGCTCCGCTCCCCGCGACGACCGGCGCGACGACCGCGGCCGCGACGACCGCCGGACTCCCGACGGCCAGCAGAGCCGCGTCTGGCACAACGGCCGCCGCTACGTCGGCGGCACCACGAGCGTCCGCAACAGCGACCGCACCACGCCGAAGCCGAGCGGGCAGCGCGACGACCGGGGCAACCCGGCCGAGGGCACGCCCGAACGGCCGATCATCGAGGACTGGGACGCGGCGGACGGAACGGCGCCTGCCGGGGCCGAGCCGAGCCTCCAGGCAGAGGGTGAGCGCCTGCAGAAGGTGATCGCCGCTGCCGGCGTCGCATCCCGCCGGGTCGCGGAGAACCTGATCGTCGAGGGCCGCGTGACGGTCAACGGCGAGGTCGTGGACGCCCTCGGGCGTCGCGTCGACCCCGAGAAGGACGCGATCAGCGTCGACGGCGTGCCCGTGCAGATCGACTCGTCGCGGCGCTACATCGTGCTGAACAAGCCGACCGGTGTCGTCTCGAGCCTGCAGGACGAGCGCGGTCGCCGCGACCTGACCGAGTTCGTGGACCGCTACGAGGAGCGCCTGTTCAACGTCGGCCGTCTCGACGCGGAGACCTCCGGGCTGCTCGTCCTGACGAACGACGGCGACCTGGCACACGTGCTCGCGCACCCGTCGTTCGGCGTGCAGAAGACGTACATCGCGAAGGTCCACGGCAACGTGAACCCCGCCGTGGTGCAGCGCCTGACCGAGGGCGTCGAGCTCGAGGACGGTCCGATCAAGGCCGACAAGGTGCGGTTGCTCGAGTCCTCGCGGGGTGAGTCGCTCGTCGAGATCACGCTGCACTCCGGCCGCAACCGCATCGTCCGTCGCATGCTCGAGGCCGTCGACCACCCGGTCCTCGAACTCGTCCGCCGGTCGTTCGGACCGCTGCACCTGGGCAGCCTGCCGCCGGGCAAGATGCGCGAGCTCGGCACCGTCGAGGTCGGCAAGCTGCTCAGCACCGTCCGTGACGCGAAGCCGTCCGCTCGTGACGACCGCGACGTCGCGCTCGACCAGGACGACGACGAGTACGAGGACGAGTCGGCGGACTGACCGACCCCGACGCTCGGGCATCGACCGATGCCCGAGCCTCGATCGGTAGGCTTGCCCGGTGACCGACGTGACCCCGACCGACATCGACCGCCGTCTGCGCGGCCCGGTCCGGATCGTCGGTGCCGGGTTGCTCGGTGCCTCGATCGGACTCGCCCTGCGTGACAAGGGCGTGGACGTCGTCCTCGACGACGTCTCGCCCGCCGCGCTGGCGCTCGCCGTGGACTACGGCGCCGGGCGTCGACCAGCTGCCGGCGACCAGCCGGAGCTGATCGTCGTCGCGGTGCCGCCGGACGTCGTCGCGACGGTGGTGGAGCGCGAGCTCGCCGCCCACCCCGACGCCGTCGTGACAGACGTCGCCAGCGTGAAGTCCGGGCCGCTCGCCGCCCTGGTGGCGGCCGGCGCCGACGTCTCCCGCTACATCGGGTCGCACCCGATGGCCGGACGCGAGCGCAGCGGTCCGACCGCCGCCCGCGCCGACCTGTTCGTCGGCCGCCCGTGGGTGATCGCGGGGCACGACGGCATCACGTTCCAGCGTGCCGCGGTGGTCGAGGACCTCGCGCTCGACGTCGGCGCCACCGTCGTGCCGATGGACCCCGAGTCGCACGACCTCGCCGTGGCGTACGTCTCGCACGCGCCGCAGCTCGTGTCGACCCTCATGGCCTCACGCCTGCGGGACGCCCCCGACGGGTCGCTCGGCCTGGCCGGCGGCGGCGTGCGCGACGTCACCCGGATCGCCGCGAGCGACCCGGGGCTCTGGGTGCAGATCATCGGGGCGAACGCCGGGCACATCCGGCCGGTGCTCACCGACCTGCGCGACGACCTGTCCCGCGTGATCGACGCGCTCGGCGACCCGGACGGTGCCGGTTCGCCGCGCACCATCGCCGAGACGATCGCCGACGGCAACCGCGGGGTCGAACGGCTCCCCGGCAAGCACGGCACCACCAAGCGCTTCGCCCAGGTGGTCGTCCTGGTCGACGACACCCCCGGGCAGATCGCCGCACTCCTGACGTTCATCGGGGAGATCGGCATCAACCTCGAGGACATGCGCCTCGAGCACTCACCGGGCGCACAGATCGGCATCGTCGAGGTGTCGGTGCTGCCCGAGCAGGAACAGCGACTCGTCGAGGAACTCGAGGGGCGCGGATGGAGGATCGCAGCAGCATGGGCCTGAACGACGACACGAACGACTCCGGCGTGATCAGTGGACGCGCTCCGGCCGGTGGGACCGACGGGCCCGACTCCGGCCTCCCGACGCCCGGTACCGGTGGTGCCGGCGGGCCGCTCGGCGGCCCCGGTGACGGCTCCGGCGGCGACGGCGGTCCGCTCGGCGGTCCGGCCGGCGGCCTCGGCGAACCCGGCGGGGAGCCCGGCTCGACCAGCGCCCCGATGCCGTCCGGCCTGGCCGGCGGTGCCTACGTGGCGAAGATCGTGATCGCGGTCGACGGCCCCGCCGGCAGCGGCAAGTCGAGCGTCTCCCGCGCGGCCGCCCGCGCCCTGGGCTACGGCTACCAGGACACCGGCGCCGCCTACCGTGCGCTCGCGTGGCACGCCCTGCAGCAGCGGGTCGACCTCGACGACGCCGCGGCGGTCCTGGCGAGCTGGGACACCTTCGACTATGCGATCGGCACCGACCCCGACGACTACTACGTCAAGGTGGGGGAGACCGACGTGACCGAGGCCATCCGCACCCCCGACGTCACCGGCGCGGTCGCCCACATCGCCAAGCTCCCGGACGTCCGGAAGCGCCTGGTCCAGCTGTTCCGCAACGTCATGCGGAAGACCGACGCCCCGGGCATCATCACCGAGGGCCGGGACATCACCACGGTCGTCGCACCCGATGCCGAGGTCCGGATCCTGCTGACGGCCGACGAGTCCGTTAGAATGGCCCGACGCTCGGCAGAGGTCACGACCCAGTCGGCCGCCGAGACCTCCGCAGCACTCGCTCGGCGCGACGCGGCGGACGCGAAGGTCGTCGACTTCATGAACGCCGCCGACGGCGTCACGACGCTCGACTCCACCGACCTCGACTTCGACCAGACCGTGCAGGCGGTCGTCGACCTGGCCCGCGCGGCCACGCACTGACGCACGACCGGACGGCCTCGGCCGCCTGGTCACACCACGGCCGGACCCCCGGCCCCGGCCGGCAACGGCCACCGACACCGCGGCCCCGGCCGCTCGCGAGGAACCCAAGATGGCTCAGCTGGACAACCCGGACAACGACGACTTCCCCCGGTACGACGACGCCCTCGGCGAGCGGCTCGCCGGACTCGACGAGGCCGAGGCCGAGCAGCGCGCGACCGCGCTCCGCGCCGGACTCGAGGAGTACGACCTCGAGGACGAGGACCTCGCCCTGCTCGAGGCCGGTCAGGTCGGCGAGGACGGCGTCCACTACCTGCCCGCCTACCCGGTGCTCGCGATCGTCGGCCGCCCGAACGTCGGCAAGTCCGCGCTCGTCAACCGCATCCTCGGTCGTCGTGAGGCCGTCGTGCAGGACGTCCCCGGCGTCACCCGCGACCGTGTCAGCTACAAGGCCGACTGGAACGACAAGCGCTTCACCCTCGTCGACACCGGCGGCTGGGAGCCCGGCGCCGAGGGCATCAACGCCTCCGTCGCCGCGCAGGCCGAGGTCGCGATCGACCTCGCCGACGCCGTGCTGTTCGTCGTGGACGTCACGGTCGGGATCACCGCCACCGACGAGCACGTCGTCAAGATGCTCCGCGGCACCGACCGCCCCGTCATCGTCGTCGCGAACAAGGCCGACGACGAGCGCCGTGAACTCGACGCCTACGAGCTCTGGAACCTGGGGCTCGGTGAGCCGCACCCGGTGTCGGCCCTGCACGGCCGCGGCGTCGCGGACCTGCTCGACCTGATCATCAAGACGCTGCCCGACACCTCGGCCGTCGCCAAGCAGGAGGTCGGCGGCCCCCGCCGCGTGGCCATCCTCGGCCGCCCGAACGTCGGCAAGAGCTCGCTGCTCAACAAGGCCGCCGGTGAAGAGCGGGTCGTCGTGAACGACATCGCCGGCACCACCCGTGACCCGGTGGACGAGCAGATCGAGCTCGGCGGCAAGGTGTGGCGCTTCGTCGACACCGCCGGCATCCGGAAGCGCGTCCACATGCAGCAGGGCGCCGACTTCTACGCCTCGCTCCGCACCACGGCCGCGCTCGAGAAGGCCGAGGTCGCCGTCGTCGTCCTCGACGTCACCGAGCCTGTGTCCGTGCAGGACCTCCGCATCATCGACCTCGTCCTCGAGTCCGGCCGTGCCCTCGTGCTGGCCTACAACAAGTGGGACCTGCTCGACGACGAGCGCCGCCGCTACCTGGAGCGCGAGATCGAGCAGGACCTGGCGCACGTCGCCTGGGCCCCGCGCGTGAACATCTCGGCCCGCACCGGCCGTCACCTCGAGAAGCTCGTGCCGGCGCTCGAGACCGCCCTCGAGTCGTGGGACACCCGCATCCCGACCGGCAAGGTCAACGCCTTCATCGCCGAGCTCGTGCAGGAGCACCCCCACCCCGTCCGCGGCGGCAAGCAGCCCCGCATCCTGTTCGGGACCCAGGCGTCGAGCCAGCCGCCGACCTTCGTGCTCTTCACGTCGGCGTTCCTCGACCCGCAGTACCGACGCTTCATCACGCGTCGGCTCCGCGAGGTCTGGGGCTTCTCCGGCACGCCGATCAACGTCAACATGCGGGTGCGCGAGCGCCGGAAGCGCTGAGCCCTCCCACCCGTCACACAGAACGCGCCTCGATCCGTCGGGGCGCGTTCTGCGTTCGCGTTCGGCATGGAGGCCCGCAGCCGGTCCGGCACGCCGGTGCGGCATCATGGGGGCGTGGGTACCGGGCCGTGGGCAGCGGACCGACGTCGGCTCGCCCTGGTGGGTGTCCTCGTCGGTGTGGTCGTCGTTGGTTCGGTGTCCCTGTGGACGATCTCGCACGCACCGGACGACGGCGACTCGGTCACCCGTGCCGACTCCGTGCCCTCCGAGCCGGCGCAGTCGCCAGACGTCCGACTGCCGCCGGCCAACGGCCTCGAGGAACCGATCGACCCCGAACCCGTCCGTCCGGTCGACGGTTCGCCCATCGACCCGTGGTGGCGCCGCGTCCCGCCGGTCTCCGGTGACCTCGTCGGCATCGGGGCTGCGGCCTCCGGGCACGTGCGGATCGCCGGGAACCCGGATGACGAGACGCTCGCGGTGGAGATCGACCACCTGGAGACCGGCGGGGACGGCCCGGTCGACGTCGTGCTGTCCGCGGGGACGGTGCGCGGTGGCTCGAAGCCGGTGTGGACACCCGCCGGGGAGTCCTACGACCTGTTCCAGGCTGCCGGGGTCGAACAGGGGCTGACCGTCGTGCTCAGCGACCCGTGGTCACTGCCCGACGAGGTCCGTTCCCTGGTCCTGCTCGACGCCGGCACCGGGACCGTGCTGGGTGGTGCGGCACTCGTCCCGTCGGACTGAGCGGGGCGCAGGCTGAGGCTGGGCGGGGTTGGGGTGCGCTGCGCCGACGCAGAACGACTGTGTCGTGGTCGTCCGACGTCGACAGTGTCGTTCCGCATCGGTGCTCGTGGCTGTGCCGCGTCTGCTGTCGGCCTCGGGATGGGGCACGATGTACTGGTGACGCAGCAGAACGACCGGCTCGGTGTGCTCGCCGACCGTGTGTGGTGCCGTCTGCGCCTCGACCGGTTGGCCGGAGGCCGGCAGGCCGGGTACGTGATCCGCGAGGACATGCTCGAACACCCCGACACCGTCCGCTCGTTCCGGTGGATCCGGTGGCTGCTCGTCGCGGAGACGGTCGTCGGCCTCACCGCCATCGTGGTCGCCGTGCTGCTGACCCGCGCGGGGGACACCCTGTCGTGGGCCGTGTGGTTCCGGTCCACCGTGGTGCTGCTCATCACCCTGACGCTCTACGTGTTCGCCTGGCGGGCGCAGCTCGGGTACTACTGGGCGTACCAGCGGCTGCGGTTGTTCAGCCGGATCTTCCCGATCGTGACGCTGATCGTCGCGGCGATCCCGGGCCTCTACCCGTTCTGGATGGTCATCGAGCAGATCCTGTTCTCGGTGCTCATGGTCGGCATCGGCGACGTGCTGACCAGCGACCACATGCGGGCCACGTTCCCGAAGCCCGCGCGGCGGTAGGGCTCCGGCGGGCGGTGGACCGGCACCGCGACAGAACACGCGTCGATCGACACGTGGACTGTCGTAAAACAGGTGCGGTCCGGCTACGCGACCGTGGCCAGGGCGAACGGGAGCACGGCGGAGGCCCCGGCGCGCCGGAGCTCCCGGCCGGCGACGGTCATCGTCCACCGGCTGTCGACCAGGTCGTCGACGAGCAGCACCGGGCCCTCGTGCGACTGCAGGGCGGCGGCGAGCGACGGATCGACCACGAAGGTGTCCCACACGCCGGACAACCGGTAGGCGCTGTTCGTCGCACCGTCGCCGCGCGGGGTCCCGCCGGCACGGCCGAGCGTGCCGAGGAACTGCAGCCGCCCGATGGTGGACAGCGCCTGGGCGAGGGACCCCACGAGCTCGGGCCGTGACCGCGAGGACATCGCCACGACGCCGGTCGGCCGGGTCTCCCACGGCCAGTCCTTGAGCGCCCGGACACAGCCGTCGACGAGCTCGCGCGAGATCGGGGCATCGGGGGTGGACGTCGAGAAGAGTGCGCGGAGGGGACCGCCCCAGCCGAGGTCGGTCAGACGCGCCACCGCACGGCCGGGCTGCACGAGCTCGTCCGCGCCGATCTTGCCCCGCACGGAGACCCCGAGCGACGACATCCCCGAGGGCCACTGAGCACGCGGGGCGATCTCGACGCCGACCTTGTCGAGCGCGGCCGCGGCTCCGGACGAGTCGGTGTCGGACACGGCGGTCGGGAACCAGGCACCGGCGCAGTTGTCGCACCGGCCGCAGGGCTCGGCAGAGGGGTCGTCGAGGTCCTGCTGCAGCAGCTGCATGCGGCAGGCCGAGGTGGACTCGTAGTCGAGCATCGACCCGGCCTCCGCAGCACGGGCCGCTGCGACCCGCTCGTACCGGGGCGCGTCGTACTCCCACGGCCGCCCGGTCGACACCCAACCGCCGGTGACGCGTCGGACGGCTCCGTCGACGTCGAGCACCTTGAGCAGGAGTTCGAGGGTGGAGCGCTTGATGTCGACCAGGCCCTCGAGCGCCACGGTCGACATCGCGGTGTCGGTGGACAGGGCGCCGAGCACGGCAGCGGCACGGGCCTCGGTCGGCATCGAGGCGCTGGCGAAGTACTGCCAGATCTCGCGGTCCTCACGCCCGGGCAGGAGCAGGACGTCGGCGTTGTCGGTCGCACGACCCGCACGACCGATCTGCTGGTAGTAGGCGACGGGCGACGAGGGAGCGCCGACGTGCACGACGAACCCGAGGTCGGGCTTGTCGAACCCCATGCCGAGCGCACTCGTGGCGACCAGGGCCTTCAGCTCGTTGCCCTTGAGCTGCTGCTCGAGCTGTTCGCGCTCGTCGGTGTCGGTGCGCCCGGTGTAGGCACGGACGGCGTACCCGTTGTCGCGCAGCAGCCGTGCGATGTCCTCGGCCGCCGAGACGGTCAGCGTGTAGATGATGCCGCTGCCGGGCAGATCGCCGAGGTGCGCGAGGAGCCACCCGAGCCGCTGCCGGGCATCGGGCAGCGTCAGCACGCCGAGGCGGAGGGACTTGCGGGCGAGGGACCCGCGGATGGTGAACACCGGGTCGGCCGGACCGGCGGTGAGCTGTTCGGCGACGTCCTCGACCACGCGCTCGTTCGCCGTCGCGGTGGTCGCCAGGACGGGGACGCCGTGGGGGAGCGACCGGATGAGCTCGGCCAGTCGGCGGTAGTCCGGCCGGAAGTCGTGGCCCCAGTCCGAGATGCAGTGCGCTTCGTCGACCACGAGCATCCCCATCCGGGCGATCAGGGTCGGCATCTGCTCGTCGCGGAACTTCGGGTTGTTCAGCCGCTCGGGGGAGACCAGCAGCACGTCGACCTCGTCACGGGCGAGGGCCGCCTGGGTCTCGCCCCACTCGTGGGCGTTCGCGGAGTTGATCGACACCGCACGGACACCGGCCCGCGCGGCAGCGGCGACCTGGTCGCGCATCAGGGCGAGCAGCGGCGACACCAGGACGGTCGGGCCGCCCCCGCGTCGGCGCAGCAGCAGCGTCGCCAGGAAGTACACCGCGGACTTGCCCCACCCGGTGCGCTGCACGACGAGGGCGCGCTGCCGGTGCTCGACCAGCGCCGAGATCGCCTCGAGCTGGCCGGGGTGGAACACTGCGTCGGGGCGCCCCGTGAGCGCAGCGAGCGCCTGCTGCGCCTCGGCGGCGATGTCTGCAGAAGGCGGGGCGGTGGTTTCCATGCCCCCATGCTGTCAGCACCGACCGACGTAACGCAGGTCGTGCCTCCAGGCTGTGGAGAAGCTCCCTACTGGTAGGTGACCAACGACGGCGTCGGCCGCACGTCCCGCATCGTCTGCGCGGGCGTCAGCATGGGCGTGTCCTCGTCGTAGAAGTTCTTCCAGCCCCAGTGCAACCCCTCCGGCGCGCCCTGGTGCAGTGCCTTCCACGTCGCCTGCTTGTCCGGCTGCGACCCCTGCCCGTCGACGTGCACGAGCATGTCGAGCTCCGGGTGGGTCTGCAGTGCGGAGCGGTCCTGGATCATCGACAGCCGGAACTGGTGCAGCACGAGGGCTTTCGGCGGCAGCCCCTCCTCCTTCACGAGGGCAGCCAGCCACGAGGACACCTCGTTCACCTCGGACGCCGAGACACTCCCGATCTGCTTGAGGGGCACCTGGTCCTTCGTCAGCCGCCACTCCGGGTCGAGCGCCAGCCAGACGCCCGGCTTCTTCAGCAGCGACTCGTACTTCTTGGCCTGCGACAGGAAGTCCGACCGACCCGGCTGCAGGTCGATGATGACCGGCATGTCCGCATCGTGCGCGGCCTCGACGTAGGGCTCGAGCGTCGACACCGGCAGCTCCGTCGAGTAGTCGCCGTCGGCTCCGGCGTCCCCGGCGGCGACGGTCGCGATGACCTCCATCGCCGGCGTCACGAGCTCGTCGGACTCGGCCCGGTACGGCTTCGCGACCTGCTCGGCACGCTGCACGGTCTCCTTCGGCCCCTGCTCACCGAGCACGCCCAGCGCCGGCGCCCCCGGAGCCCCGTACAGCGCGACGTACCGGTGCCCGTCGAACGGCCGCTGGCCGCCGTTCCGCAGCTGGAACCCGCCCTCGGCCGCCCGCACCGTCCACTCCGGGTCCGGCAGGGCCTCGAACGCCGCACCGACCAGGACGGTCGGGTGCTTCGCCCGCTCGTGCAGCGCGGTCACCACGTCGGGTGCGGCAGCCGGGTCCGTCACGCCCTCCGGCATGGTCACGACGCGCGCGCCAGCGGCCTTCGCGGTCGCCACGGCAGCAGCGTCCGCACTCGCGTCCGCCACCACCACGGTCGCCTGCCGGGAGGCCCGGGTCGACTCCGGCGCGTCACCACCGTCCGGCGCCTGCCGCTGTTCGACGTCCGTGTCGACCGACACGTCGCCCTCGGCCTGGTACCAGTCGGCGCCGAGCCGGTCGAGCTCGCGGGCGACGGCAGTGCTCTTGTCCTTGGCCGTCAGCAGCACCGGGACGTGGGCGCTCGCCGCAGCCTTCGCCGCATCGCGGATGCCGTCGGTGTCGCCTGCCCGGGCGACGACCGCTCCGGGAGCACTCGCGAACAGCGCCTTGCTGACGCGGACCGACCGGGCTGCGGCGTCCGAGGCATCGGCCACCGTGACGGTGTCGGCCGAGGCCTTCGCCAGGGTCGGGCGGCTCGTGTCCGGTCCGCTCGACGTGCACCCGGCGGCTCCGAGCAGCAGGCCGGAGACCGCGATCGCGACCAGGAAACGAGGGGTGGAACGAGAACGCATCGAGCCACCATACGAGCCAGACGGAGAGGTCCCTGGGAATCCGACGGGTGTCGTCTCGTAGAAGGGAGGCATGCCCCACCACCCCGACGACCGCCCGCTCATCGGACCGGTCCGGTCGCCCGAGGTGCACTGCATGACGCTCAACGTGCGTCGCCGCGTGCCGCGACAGCCGACCCACCCCGACGCCTGGGAGCGTCGCCGAGAGGCCGTGCTCGCGCTCGTCACGTCCGAAGCGCCCACCGTCCTCGCCGTCCAGGAGGCCCTGCCCACGCAGGCGGACGACCTCACCGACGGCCTCGGGTCGGGTTGGGAGCCCGTCCTGGCCGGACGGGGAGCGCGCGGCGGTGGCGAACAGGTCGGCCTGTTCCTCGACCGCTCCCGCCTCGACGTCGTCGAGCGCCGCACCTGGGCGCTCTCCCGCGCGCCCCACCGCCCCGGCTCGCGGTCCTGGGCCACGTCCTTCCCCCGGCACGCCGTCGGAGCCGTCGTCGACGACCGCGCGACCGGCGTGCGGTTCCTGGCGATCGCCACCCACCTCGACGTCGCCTCGCCGTGGGCCCGGGTCCGCTCCGCCGAACTGCTCGGCCGGATCGTCCGGCAGCGCGGCCTGCCCGCCGTGGTCATGGCCGACTGGAACAGCCCCGCCGGTTCCGCACCATGGCGAGCCCTGGCGGAGGCGGGGGCCGAGGACAGCTGGGGGCGGGCCTCCAGGCAGGTGGGTGAGCCCTACGGGACGTACCCGCACTACGGGAGTCCGCGTGTTGGTGGCCGGCGGATCGACGGGGTGCTCGTGACCTCCGAGGCAGAGGTGGACCGCGTCGCGGTCGACGTGCGGCGGCCGGGCGGCGTCTGGCCGTCCGACCACGCTGCCGTGCACGCGGTCGTGCGGTGGGCGTCGTGATCGCCACGCTCGGACCGACGTTCCTGCGGCCGCGGTTCCTGGTGGCCGACGTGGTGCGCGCGCTGACGCTCGTGAGTGTCGTCGTGGCGAGTGTCGGGTGGGGTGGGACGGCGTTCCCGGTCATGGCGCTGGCGCTGCTCGGGGTCGTGGTGCCGCGGATGCTCGGGCTGCGGCCGGCCTTCGACGTGGCGGTGTGCGTGCTCGTGCTCCTCGCCGGGTGGTCGAGTGTGCTCGAGTGGTACACGACCGTCTTCCTGTGGGACAAGTTCATGCACGTCGTGCTGACGGGGCTGCTCGCGGCGGTGCTCTACGTCATCGGTGCCGACCTGCGCGCTGTGCCGGCCCCGCACGCCGAGCGCCGGGTGGTCGTCGCGGTGCTCGCGCTGTGTGCGGGACTCGCTGTCGGGGCGGTCTGGGAGATGGGGGAGTGGCTCGGGCACAACTTCGTCGACTCGAAGATCTTCGTCGGGTACGACGACACGATCGGGGACCTGGCGGCGGACGGGTCCGGCGGGCTGCTCGTCGGGCTCGGGTTGCCGTGGCTGGCGGCGCGGCGCGAGGTGGTGCGGCCGACTCGCCGTGGCACGAATGGGGTCTGACGTCCGCTATGCTGGACCGGTCGCTCGCGCTCCGGTCGGATGCGGGCGAGGATCCTCCGGGATCCTGAGTTCTCCGGAACTCGCGGGCTGTGGCGCAGCTTGGTAGCGCACTTGACTGGGGGTCAAGGGGTCGCAGGTTCAAATCCTGTCAGCCCGACCGAAAAGTGTCTGACACGACGGCAGAAGCCCACCGAGGATCTCGGTGGGCTTCTTCGTTCGTGGGGCTGTCGTTGGGTCGTCCGCATAGGGTGCCCACACTGCGACGATGAGCGGACCACCTATGTGCGACACGAGTCTGATCCGGATCGTCCGGTTCGAGTCCGATTTGGACACCGTGGTCCGTGGAAGGACCGGCTAACGGACGCCCGCTACGCCGGGATCGCTCCTGGCGCTGGCGCTATCCGCTTTGCAGGCCAGTGACCTCGCCGCCGCGAGGACTGAGGCAGAGGCATCACCGATGCAGCGGTGGCCCCGTGGATGCGCTTCATTGTGCCGCCATGGATGTCCGTGGTCACGGATAGTATCCGACCATGACCGAACCTCTTCTTCGCTCCCTCCGCGAAGTGATGCTCGACGAGACTGAGCCATTGGCCGGTCTGCTGCGAAAATGTCTCCTGCTCGGTGCCGAGACGGGGTCGGAGTCTTTGAGGACGTGGGCGCGAGCTGAGCTCAAGGGCTACCCGCCCGAGGGTGACGACGTTCCGGCTTACCGAAAGCTCCACGGAGTGCCAATGGTCATGGATTCGATGAGTGGAAACACTTGGGCAAAGGGGCAGAATCTAGCCCGCCTTCAAGTCCCGGCAAAGGCTCGAGAATACGTCCCGGAGTTCATCTCGTTCGTGCAGCCGGTTGAGGAGTTGGCGCAGCTTGCGCAGCAAAAGCATCTCAACTTCGGACACGCAGGCCTCGCGATGGCGCAGACTGTATGGAACAGCGAACTCGGGCCATATCAAAGTGTCGTTTCGCTTGCGTTTGTAGTCCCTGGCTCTTTCTTGAGTGGGATTTTGGCGCAGGTGCGCACGAATCTTGTCGATATGATCGCTGACCTCACAGCGAGCACTCCCCTAACGGAGTTGCCTGGGCGAGCAAGTGTGGACGCCGCGGTGAGAGAGCATGTGGGAGATGTCTACAACACCACAGTGCTTCAGCCGAGCGGCCCAACGGCGATCGGGCGGGAGTCGTCGGCCAACGCAGGTCTGAGCATCGCGGATGCGGTAACCCTGCTCAAGGAGGTAGCCAAGGCCGCAAACCAGTTGGAGCAGTCACAGCAAGCTGATGTCCAAGCTGCTGTGCGAGACCTCGAGGCCGCGATGACCACAGAGGGAGCTGAGTCGGGTGAAGTCTTGCGGCGCACCGGGAAGCTCCGGAGTTTGACCGAAAAGCTTGGTGGTGCCGCTTTGACGGCAGCAACAAGCAGCGCCGTGTCCGCGATCACTGAACTTGCTCTGCAAGGCGCTTTCGGCTGATAGTGGCCACCCATACCGGCGTGAGAGGCGCCGCTACCGGCGCCAACGAGAGCGGGGCACAGCGCCCCCGACCGTCCGGTTGTCGATCCCCGAACGGGACGGGCTTTAGGCAGACGGATCTTGATGTGGCGCTGGTGCCCCGCGGTGTGTAATACGCTACTTTCATGCGGGGACGAATTCTCTGGGCGCTGGCGCTCCTGCTTGCTATCTACCTCGTGGTCTACGTCATCCCTATCGACGCATCGCGCATTCAGGTGGTTGCTGCCGTAGCGACAGCGGCAGCGGCCCTGATCGCTCTCGCGACTGCCGAACAGAGCGCGAAAGCTGCCGCTGCGAGCGAACGTGCCGCGAAGGACGCCATTCGCGCGCTGAGCACGGCGGGCAAGCCGAGCCTCAGCCCGTCAATGCGGCGAATGAACGGGGAGTGGGTGCTCGAGCTGGAAAATCGTTCCCTGCACCCCTTACGTCAGGCCCACGTACGCTGGTCATTCGCCGACGGAGCGAAAGGCTCCTACTTCGTCGGTCACCTTCCAGCGAGCACACACGGAGGTTTTCTCCGTGCTCAAAGCCCCGAGTATGCCCAGCAGACGTCGGTGCCGGAGCTCGCGCACCGGGACGACGGGCAGTGCGACCTCGTAATCACGTACCAGGGCGAGACGGGCCCCCTGATATGGCAGGCGACATATCGGCTGTCGCTGGGAACGGAACAGCGCGCTATGCACGTTAGTGAGAAGGAGCTGAGCGAAGCGGACAGCTCCCCGTTCTGACTCCTCTCGCTATTACCGTCCGGTGACGGATCGGCTATCGAGACGGCGCCGGTGGCGTTCGAGCGCGGGTGATCGCTCGATGGGCTCAAGGGCCGGAGTCGAGCCTGGCGGATGCCGCCGTGACTAGACGCGATCCTTCCCAGCTGCAGGAGAAAGGCCGTCGATGAGCAGCTGCACCAGGCGGCTGGCCAAGGGGCGTTGACTCTCGTGGCCGGCGATGACGGTTATTGGGCCGAGTGGCCGGATGCCGCGGTCCTGGTGCGCAGGGGAGGGAACGCTTGCTAACGCCCGACAGGGGTGCGCGGTGGGAGAGGGACCAAGGGCACCTGTTGGGAGTGGGATGAAGAACCTCGGCTACGGGGCTGCAACGACCCTGGTCAGCGACGCAGCTGCATCGGCGGTTCCGCGCCACGCGGCGATCCTCGCGCACACCGGGGGAGGCGACGTCGTCGACGTCCCCACCTCGGATGACGACGGCCTCGGCGCGCACGCCAGAATTGTCCTCGCCCCGGGCATCCCCGTGATCACCACGAACGCCCCCCGCCGCCGACGGGGCTGTGTGGGCCTGCAGCCTCCAGACGCCGGCAGTTCACGTGTCGTACCTCGACGACTTCCCCTGCGCTTTTACATTCGTGGAGTCGGCATGAGCCGTCACTCAGAAGGGGATGAACATGCGCTTGTACTCCAAACGGCGGGGAACCGCGGTCCTCGCGGTATCCTGTGCCGCAGCACTCGGCCTGGTTTTCGGAAGCGTCGTGGCGGCGTCGGCCGACACGACACCCGGGAACGACGCCGCACCGTCAGTCGTGCTGACCCCGGGCAGCACGGACCCGGTCGCGGCTGAGACGTGGAGCCTCACCATCCCCACTGAAAGCTCCACCGACCCCACGATCGGCCAGTCGAAAGCGACCGTTGGAGGCTGCCAGGGCAGCTTTACGACCGTCACGGCAGTCCCTGTTGAGCACGAGTTCCAGTGGGGCTCGCAGCTCCGCTGCACGGAGAGCGTCGCGGCGCGCACTGGTATAGCCATCCAGTACTGCACACGCGACGGTGGACCTGACGACTTTGACTGCAACGACGTCGCCGCGAATGGCGGCGAATACACCGCCGGTGTTTACCACGTTGCGCACACATACGCGAAGTGCCGTGGCGCTGCGCACTTCCGTCCGATCGCTTTCAACATCAAGGTGAAGAACCGCACCTATCCGACGGTGACGGGCAACGTCAACACGATCACCTGCAAGTAGTCGTAAATCAGAAGGGGCATCATGCCGCTGGGACACAACCCGTCGCGAGTGGAACTGTCGTTCTGGCGCGACAAGGCGCTCAGCGACGCGGCGTTCTGGGATCGGATAGGTGGTTCGAAGGGCATCACCTATCCGATCTCGGACGCGGACTCAAAGGGTCAACGAGTGCAACGGAGCGTGTGGACGGTCCTCATCGACGGCGGGCCAGACAAGGTCACTGCGACCAGCGTCGGCGACCGTGACGACTGGTCCACCGTCCGCTCTCACGGAGACGGATACGTCGCTGAGTACGAGGGTGAGCTGCTCGAACTCGATGGGCACGAGATCAGTGCCGTCTTCACCTATCTCGACATCCGACCACTCCTCGCGCGCGCTGGCGACGCGGCACGCCAACGCTTCGACGGGCCCGTAGCCGATGTCACCTACGCCGACCCGGAGACGATGGCCACGCTGACTCGCGCTCTGGCGCTTGTCGAGGGCGGCGAGCAGCTAGATGTGTCTTACGATCCACAGACCGGGTTCGTGCGCTCCGTCCGCAGGTTCGCTGCGGAACAGATCTGCGAGAGCGTCGAAGTGTCCGTCGACTGAGATCCGTGTCAATTGCCCATCGCCACCGAGAGCGCTCAGTCCCCTCCGGTCCCTCCCCACAGTCCAGTGGGCTCGTGCGGACCGTGCGGTGAACGATCCTTCAACGGAGCATCGCTTTGCTTGCGCCCGCGGTTGGTCGCACTTACGCTGCCCGAATGTGGTGGTGGATCGGAACGGGCTTGGTCTTGGCGGTGCTCCTCGTGCTGTGGTTCGTCATGCACCGCTACACGAACTTTGGCTCTCGGGCGGCGAAGTTCGAGGGGACGGACCCCGAAGTCGCGGAGGCCCTTCGGCAGGCCGAGGCTGACATCGCGCGGGGGCGCATGTACTTCTGACGCTCTCAAGGGCCAGCGAGCCCACGGCCGTCCGGTAGCCGATCGGCAACCGGACGGCACCTCTGTCGCCAACGGCTCGCTAAGCTCCACCCACATCTGGATTGGCACGACCGATCGATAGGGGTAGCAATGTTGATTCTGCAGTTGCTCGTGCCGGTAGTCCTGGTTGTCGTCGCCGTGCTCATTTTCCTCGCGGCCCGCGGGAGCATGAGTCGAAGCCCGCTGCAGGATCAGCAGGACGCCGAGTGGCGGGCGAGGCGTGACGAGCGACGTCGAGCTCGAGCCGAGCGTCGTTCCAGCGACCGGTAGACGATCGGCTATCGAGACGTCATCGGAAGGGCCGGAAGGGCCGGAAGGACCGATGAACGCGATCCTCCCGGCCTAGTTCACATTGCCCGGGCGTAGTCGACTGTTGGGTACGGGATGAAGCCGAGGGATTCGTACAGCGCTCGGGCCGGCGCGTGGAACTCGTCACCTCCGGTCCCGATATGTACGACGGTCACTCCGAGCTGTTCGAGGCTGGTGAGGGCGGCCGTGCAGAGGGCTCGCGCGACTCCTCGACGTCGAGCGTTCGGGTGGACAGCGATCATCTCCAGCCGCCCGGATGAGTTGCCCGTGGTGTTCCAGCCGACGTATCCGAGGGGCTCGCCGTGTTCTTCCGCCAGAGTGATGAACCGACCCTCGTCGGGAGCGAGCAGTGACGGGACCTCGTGGCGGTAGTCGTCTTCCCAGCGTCCGTGGTCGTGCGCCGTCACTTTGGGTCGCAGTTGCACGAGCGAGCCGGCAAGGAGCGGCCGGAACACCTCGATAGTCAAGTCGGTCAGCGCGGGCAGGTCGAGCGGTGTGCAGTCGCGGATGTGCATGGTTGTGCTTCTTTCGTGAGCAGTCTGAAGGCTCCACTCCCGTGGACGGGGGTGGGGGAGAGCGACGGCCTGTGGCCGTCCCTTCAGTAGCGCGTGCGCCAGCTCGCGAAGCAGTCCATGCGGCCACGGTATCCAGCGGGATGGCGCTGGGGAAGAATTCGCATGCCGATCGGCCATCGGGACGCTTGCCCGACTCACGCCAACGCCTTGCTGACGGGACCAATCGCGGGTTGGCTGAGTGTGTGACGTCTCCCGAAGTGATCCTCGTGCACGGTCTGTACCACCAGCCGCAGCACATGCAGCCACTCCGGGAAGCGCTCGAAGCGCGTGGCGCCACCGTCCATGTTCCCCGGCTCCGCCGGGGGTCGCTCGCGGCCGATACCAAGGCCTTGCAAGGAGCCGTTGAGGCTTGTCAGGACAGGCCCGTGCTGGTCGCCCACAGTTACGGCGGTGCGGTAGTCGCCGGGGTGGAGGGGGCCGCCTCGTTCGTGTTCATGGCGGCCTTCACACCGAGGGTCGGGGAGAGCTGCGCGCAGCTCGGTGGCCCTGACGCCCCGGTGAATCCTTTAATCCAGCCACACCCGGAAGGAGGCACGTTCATCCCCGCTGAGGCGGCGGTCGAGCTGTTCTACGCCGACTGTGATCTCCAGGCGGCGAGGCGAGCCGTGGACCTGCTCGTGCCGCAGGCGTCGGGGCACGGAAGGGGTGTTGTCGAAGCAGCACCGTGGGAGCGATCGGGCAGTCACTACATCGTCTGCTCGGACGACCGCGCCATGAGCCCCACTCTGCAACTGCGGATGGCGAAGCGGTGCAGCAGTCATGAAGTGCTCAGCGCGAGCCATTCGCCGTACATCTCGAAGCCTCAGCATTTCGCGGCCGCGGTGCTGGGTTGGACCGCAGACCGGTAGCCCATCGGCTATCGGATGGGATCAGTGCTCAGCGGCCGTAGGCAAGAAGGCTTCCCAAAGGAGCTCGCCGTCGACCAGAGCGCTCGTGGGTGCAAGCCCGGTCCGTCGCGCCACGTGCATCGAGGCGGTGTGATCGGGATGGATGAAAGCCCTGATGTGTCGGACGTCGATCGAACGCAACCACGTCACGACGGTTGTTGCTGCCTCGACGGCGATCCCGCGACCCTGTTCCTCTGGCGTGACCAGCCAGGCGAGGTCCGCCACGAGGCCGTCCTCCTTGCGCTCGAGGGTGGCCTGCACGAATCCGATCGCCGGTCCGCCGCAGGCAGGACGGACGATCCAGTTCAGCCAACCCGCGCTGCCGTCCTCAGACTGGCCCTGGGATTGGCGGCGGTACCGTGCGACCAGTTCGTCCGGGGTCGGTGGCTCGCCGCCAGTGAACCGGTAGAGCTCTGGTGGAGCCAGGGCGCCCAGCATCTCGCTTGCGTGGTCGACGGCAAGCGGTTCAAGGGCGAGACGATCCGAGTGCAGGGGATTAGCCTGTGGCCACGACATGTCCTGAGCCTTGCAGATCGCGAACGGCGTGGAGTGCCCCATGCAACATCCACACTGACCACGGCCTGACTCCGCACCTGATCACGAGAGCGGCTGTCGCCGGATCCACACGGTCACCCCGAGGTGAGCGATGCCGGTCGCAGCGAGACAGACCATTGCCCACCCGATGACGCTGTGCCCGGTGGCGAGGAAGAAGATCCCGAAGGCGAGGACGAGGGCGACCAGGAGCGCACCGGCCAGGAACAGCAGCAGGCTGGTAACGGGGCTGGCGTTCAAGGTGAGCTGCGCGTCACGCACCCAGGCTGGGGTCCGCACACGATTCACGAGGATCGCGACCGAACCCACCAGGACTGCGATGCTCGCTGCGAGCAGACCTGCTTCAGCCATGCCGAGATGGTACCGGCGGGCGAGCGTGACACATTCGTCGTGCACTTCTTCCAAGCGCTGAGCGGCGAGATGGTCGCGCCCGACTGGGGCGCCACGAGTTGGTCGGTCAGTGTGATTCGCGTCACCGACGCGACGTACCGTGCGGCGTTTGCAGAGGCCCGGCGGATCGCCGCAGGCGAGGTGTTGCCGACACTGTTCTCGGTGTCCCTCGAGACCGCGGAGCCGAGTGGTCCTGGGGTCCTGCGACTGTTCGGCACCGACCTCAACATGGAGGGACTCGAGCTCGAGCCCGATTCACACGCGGCGAAACGGGAGATGTTCGCCGAGTTCTTCAGCCGCGACCGTTCTGCGCACGCGTGATCGGGGATCTGGAGCGCAACCACTGACGGACGGGAGGCCCGGTGCCAGCTGGCACCGTGCCTCCAGTCCGTCACGCGCCGCGCGCGAGGAGCTGCTCGTGATGGAGGTGGAGCTGGCGTCTGCACCGCTGTGCAACCCGCTCACTGTGGGTGACGATCACGAACGTGGTTCCTGCTTGCTGCAGCCGGTCGAAGAGGGCGAGCACGTCGTCTTCGGTCGTCTCGTCCAGTGCGCCGGTGGGCTCATCGGCGAGGACGACGGCAGGGCGCTTCGCGATGGCTCGGGCGATCGCGACGCGCTGCGCTTCTCCTCCTGAGAGTCGTCGTGGGCGCTTGCCAGCGAGGTGACTGATGCCGACCGCCTCGAGAGCCTCATGTGCTCGGGCGGCAGAATCAGCGCGAGCAGGAACGCCGAGCCGGACGTTGTCGAGCACGCTCCGGTCGCCGAGGAGCCTGTGGTCCTGGGTGACGATGCCGATGTGTCGGAGTCGGTGCGCCGCCATCCTGCGTGCGGTGCGCTCGAGCACGTGCCCGTCGTGCTCATAGGTCCCGCCGAAGTCGGTGTCGAGGCCGGCGAGGATCCGGAGCAGCGTGCTCTTGCCCGATCCGCTGCGCCCGGTGATGGCTACTGAGCGATCGTCTTCGCGAAGGTCGAAGTCGAGTCGGTCGAACAGTGCTCGGGTCGATCCGTCGGGCTCGGTGATGGTCTTGGAGACGTCGCGCAGCACGATGTCCTCGTCCGAGCGAGGTGCTCTCCCGATCGACCGCACTGGTCGCAGCACTCGCTCCTGCTGGTCAGAGCTTGACGGGGAACGTGGCGAGCAGGGCGACGCCGGCGAGCGCGCCAACGACGGCTGCGATCAACAGGACATCTCGCAGTCGCTCGCGCAGTTCACGTTGGGACAGGGCCGTGAGGAACAGGACGAGGGCGAAGAGGACGGTGAGGATGGAGTAGTTGTCCGCCCGTTGGTTCATCTCGAGCGCCCGGGCGAAGCGTCCATCCGCGCGATCGGCGAGTGCGGTAGCGGTGGCGGTGCCCTCGGGGACGTAGGACCGCTCGGCGAACGGTCCGGCCGCTGCTTTCCCGTCGGCCTGCCAAGCCTCGAACGCGGTCTGGAGCTCCGGGGTGAACCGTTGCTCGACGTAGTCCCGGAGCACCGTGTCGTTGCGTGCATCAGCGAGGACCCACTGCACCCGGATGGTGAGGTCCCACTGCCGGGCGTCGCGCGCTTCAGAGGTCGCGTCGGCGGCTTGCACCCGAGCGCTCGAGGCCTGGCTGAACGCGATCGACATCTCGCCTCCACTTCGATGCCTGGAACCCGCACCAGGCGGTGAGGACCGCGGTGATCGAGAGGATGAGGACGGTGATGAGCTCGCGGTTCGAGCGCCAACGTGTCCGGCGATCGGACTGCCCTGTACTGCTCATGCCTTCTGCTCCCGGCCGTCGGTCCGTTGAACGGACCACCACCTTCGCCCTGCTGGGGGAGGCGCCCATCGCCCGGAGCGGGTGAACTCGGTGAGGACCTGGAGCGAAACCACGGACGGACTGGAGGCGTGGTGCCAGCTGGCACCGTGCCTCCAGTCCGGCCGTCACCCCGCTGGGGCGGGGCGCCGGGACAGGCTGGTCATCTCGAGAAGCCGCGGATCCGCGTCGGTGTCACTCGGTGGGTCGCCGGCGACGCCGGCGACCCAGCACAAGCGTCCCGGCACCGGCCAGGAGGAGCAGTGTCGCGAGCAACGCCGGTCCGACAGGTGACTCCGCTCCGGTCGCGGCCAGCGTGCCCGTCGCCGGCGCCGTCGCCGGGGTCGTCGGTGCGCCGGCGCCCTGCGCCGCTGGTGTCACGGTCGGCGTCGGCGTGGGCTCCGCGGTGGGCGTCGCGGTCGGTCCTGGCACGGCTGCAGCGATCAGCGGGTTCTCGGTCATCGCCGTGCCGGTGAGGCAGTGCTTGAGCTCGGTCTCCTTGACCCAGTGCGACCCTGCGGCGACCGCACGGCACCCGGAGGCGAACGCGATCTCCCGCTCGTTGTAGAGCATGCGCACGAGCGGCGTGTAGGCCGCTCCGGTAGCGGGGTCGATGCCTGCACGCGACACGACGTCCCACTGCACGTTCGCCGCCATCGGCGTCACCTGGGAGCCTCGCCACGGGTTGGTGGCGTCGTCGTAGACGTCGGCGTCCGATGCCGGAGCAGCGTTGTCGGGCGCGGCGACGGTGGATCCCGGCAGACGCAGCAGCGCAGCGAACGGGATGATCGTCTCGGCGTGCGCGAAGCGGAAGGTCGCGACCACGTCGCCGCCGGCGACGCGGGCGTCGATCGTGGCGAAGAAGTCGTCGAGCAGGGGCTCGGCGATCGAGTAGGTCTCGTCGTGCCCGGCGAGGCTCGGGCCCTTCTCGTAGAAGTCCTCGGCGTCGAGCAGGTACGCGAACCACTCGGCATCCGCCGGCCGGCCAGCGAAGTACTGGGCGAAGTCGAACTGGTGCGGAGCGACGTTCTCCTCTTGCATGTCGGCCGCGATGATGTACAGGTTGTACAGCGACATCGCCGCATCGACGGTGCTCTTGATCGACTTCTTCGGATCGCCGCAGGCATCGGGATCGGCCTTGGTGTCGGCACCGGGCGCGCACGCCACCGCGCCGCCCTTCGAGCCGTCGGCGGTGTTGTACCAGGTGTGTGCCTTGTCCGTGCCGATCGCGGCGATGAACCCGGGCGTGAAGATGCCGGAGAGCAGGTCGTTCGCCGCTTCGACGGATCGCGGCTTCGCCTCGATGTACTGCAAGGCTGCGGCGATCGTGCCGCCGTCACCGGTCTGTGCGGCGACGTAGTCCTCGTACGCCTGGGCTCGCTGGCGCTCGGGCGACCCTTCGGCCTTCTCGGTGCCGTCCGGGTTCTCGACGTCGTGGAAGTAGAGCAGGTCAGGGCGCGGCTCGAGCTTGACGCCCGTGGCACCGAAGCCCCGCAAGAAGTTCTCGCCGGACTCCGTCGCGCGAGACTCACCCGAGGTCTCGGCGACGACACGCCCGCCCGTCTTCGCCGCAGCTGCGAACAGCTGCTTGTTGCGCTGCGCGGCTCGTGCTCCGATGCCCCGGTGCTGGGTGGCGCCCTGACCGGTGAGCATGCCGTAGCCGTTCGCGACGTTCGCCGCGGTGATGGCGTCGAGGTTCGCGGAGAACTCCTTCCCGATCTCCGGCGTCAGGAACCCGTTCTCGGCCTGCGCGGTCGCGGCGAGACGGTGCAGCAGTGCGTCGTACTTGTAGGCGGAGAGTCCCCGGGATCCGTGTCGGGCGACCGACTCCGTGGCGACGGGGGCGTAGCCCGTCGGCGCCGGCGAGTAGGCGTCGATGTCCGACTGGCTGGGGGCGATGTAGGGCTGCTTGCTGCTGGTGAAGCTGGCCTCGTCGGCGTGTGCCGGCACCGCGAACACCAGCGAGGCGAGGGCGGCGACGGCAACGCAGGACAGTGCGGTGCGGGTGTTCATGGGTCCTCCGGTATCGGGACCCTCGGGCAGCGGTCCGACAAGCAGAGGTAGCGGCAGCGGGTGAACAGCCCTTGACCTGGGGGTGACCGGACGGTGCTGCCGGGTACGGCGGCGCGCGTGGGACGCCACGACAGAGGCGCAGGCCCTGGACGCGTGCCACTGACGGACTGGAGGCCCGGTGCCAGCTGGTACCGGGCCTCCTGTCCGTCAGTTGCCGGCCATCGAGACCTGCCTAGCTGTGCCCGGACCGCCGGGTCAGCTTCGAGCTGACGACGCCGTAGAGCAGCCAAGCGACGACAACGACGAGTGCGACCGTGCCGTACATCGCCGGCAGGGCGCCCTGCACCAAGAACGGCACGAGCAAGAGACTGACCAGGCCGAGGACGGCCAAGGTGATCTTGTAGCTGCGAGGAGACATCAGACCTTCCTGACTTGCACTGGCTGGCGCCCTTGTCGAGGACGAACGGGTTCCACCCCGAGAGCGGGGTTCCGGAGAGCCCGTACCCATCATCGGATGGTGACGACGAGCTTGCCTGACCGGGTCCCGTCCTCCATGTCGCGGTGGGCCTGCACGATCTCCTCGAGCGGATACACCTTCGCGATCGGGACCTGCACGGTGCCGGCTGCGACGGTGTCAAGGTACGTCTGCAGCACCGATGCCGGCAGGTCGCTCGCTTCGCCGGAGTACGCGGTGAGGCGCACCCCGTTGGGGATCACCGCCATCGGGTAGAAGTCGGGGATGGTCCAGACGTCGGAGAGCATCCCGCTGAACGACACGGTGCCGTGGACGGCTGTCGCCCGGAGCGTGTCGGGCAGCGTGTCTGTGCCGATCAACTCGACCGCTCCGTTGACGCCGTCCGGCACGATTCGACGGACCGTGTCGGCGATCCTGCCCGAGTCCACCACGACGTGGTCCGCACCAGTGGTGTGCAGTCGCTCCGTGCGGTCCGGGTTGCGAGTGGTGGCAATGACGGTCATGCCCTGCTGCTTCGCCAGCACGATGCACGCCAGGCCGATCGACGACGTGCCACCGCGGATCAGGATCGTGTCGCCCCGGCGGGCACCGACGCCCACGGTGAGCGAACCGTGTGCGGTCTGCAGCATCTCGGGGACGGCGCCGAGCAGGGACCAGTCGAGGCTGCTCCGGAACGGCACGACGCTGCTGGCCGGAACGACGGTGTACTCGGCGTAGCCCCCGTCGAAGTCGCGACCCATCCCGCCCATCAGCCCGGCCACTTGGGTACCGGCGGGGAACTCTCCACCTGGGGCTGCCTCCACGGTCCCGACGGCTTCGATCCCGGGCACCCGTGGGAAGGTCCCGAAATGGCCCATGCCGCGGCGGAAGTGCAGCTCGGACCGGTTGAGCCCGAACGCTTCCACACGGATCAGCACCTGGCCCGGGCCTGGGATCGGGATCGGCAGCTCACGGAGGTGCAACACGTCGGGGCCACCGGGTGCGTCGATCACGACGGCCCGCATGGTGGCCGTCATCGCCTTGCCTCCAACGTCGACTGCAGGCGCTCGAGTGCCGCGATGCCGTCTGCGATCGCCGTG
Source organism: Curtobacterium sp. MCLR17_040 (assembly GCF_003234735.1). NCBI lineage: Bacteria > Bacillati > Actinomycetota > Actinomycetes > Micrococcales > Microbacteriaceae > Curtobacterium > Curtobacterium sp. MCLR17_040. The sequence goes on from NZ_QKTE01000003.1 coordinate 202,941, forward strand.
GCATCGGCATCCGAGAGCACGGCGTCCAGCGCTTGGTCGAACCGCTCGTCCGCGAGGGCGAAGGCGTCTCTCCCCTGGGGTGAGAGCACACTGCGGACACTGCGCCGATCGTCCGGGTCCGTCGAACGCTCGAGGAAACCATCGGCGGCGAGCCGGTCGAGCAAGCGACTGGCTGCAGCGATCGACGTCCCGACGCCGGTCGCGACGTCCTGCACCCGGGCGCCCGATGGGGCCGCCTGGACGATCCGCAACACTTCCAGTCGGGCCAGGCTCAGCACACCCTCGCCCCGCATCCGCTTCTCGACCGCGTTCCACACGTCGGTCTCGTGCCGCACCAGCGCGGCGAAGTACTCGTGCAGACGCGCCGCTCGCCCGGTCCGGTCATCCGCGGCGTCGATTCCAGGGAGGGGGGCGAGTTCCGTGCTCATGCTTCGACTCTACGGCATCTACTTGCTATGTAAAGTAGTTGCCCATGACCACAGACACACGCCTCTCGTTCCTGCGATTCGTCGACTTCATCAACAGCGCCGACCCGTCCATCGGTGAGACGGTCATCGCACCGGAGGCGGCGTTCTTGACGCCGTTCTCGCCCGAGCCGCTGCGCGGGCTGCCGGGGTACCTGCAAATCCTGACGATCATGCGGGGCGCGTTCTCTGACATCCAGTGGAGCATCGACCGGATCGTCGTCGAGGGCGACACGGTCGCAGCACGTTTCGAACTCCGCGGCACGCACGACGGCGAGTTCCTCGGTGTCCCCGCTACGGGGAGGACGGTGGTCGCGAACGCGAGCAACTTCTACCGTTTCGACGAGGGACTGATCGTCGACGAGGTCGGTCAGCCGGACGTGCTCAGCATCCTCGGGCAGATCGGGGCGCTCCCGCCGGCACTCGGCTGAACGGTCACCGTTGAACGCCCTCGAGAGCCCACCCGTTGTCGCAGATGCGCATCGGGGGAGTGAGCGACCTGGAACCGTGGATGCTGCTCGGGTTCGGCGAGGACATGCGCTGATCGCTACGGTGATGCGCGCGCAGCCTCGGGCGGCAGCGGCGTCCGTTGGCAAGGTGCATGGATGCAGACCGAGGACGATTGGCAGATCGCCACCCGAGCTCCGTCACCGACGCTGTTCGCGGGGGAGTTCGCCGAGTTCTCCAGTCGAGACTGCACCGCGGTCGAGTGATCGGGCGTGACCCGCGGTCGTCGTCGAGGAGGTCCGGAGCGCAGCCGGCGGCGGACTGGGTGTGGCCGCCACATCCCCGGCACGGACGTCACTTCGCCAGCGCGCGCGGATCGCGGAGAGTCGAGAGTTAGATGGGCGCATGTTTTCTCGCGTTCCGCCCCGTGTGTTCGGCCTTGCGTTCGGCCTCGGGGCTCTGGTCGCGGGGCTCGTGATGGCGCTCCTCGGTGCGGGCGTTCAGTACATCGGGCTCGTGGCCGGAGGGCTGGTCATCGCGGCGATGGGATTGCTGGCTGCGATCGTCGGCGCGATCGGCTTCGCACTCCACGGGTCCGCCCGATCCGAGCGGGACCGGTCGAAGCGAACCTGAGTCGCTGGCAGGCTCGTTCGGCGGTCGATCCGTTACCGAACGGCGATCGTCCTGAGTGGTGAGCACATCGCCACGACGACGGCGCCGGCGAACACGAGGGTCACCGCGAGCAGCGCGACGCCATCTCCAGCGACGGTCATGAGCGCGCCGCCGCCCACTGCTCCTCCAGCCGCGAGGGTCCTGTTCGCGCTGCGCATCGTGCCGTTCATCCGACCGAGCAGCGCGTCGGGTGTGACGGTTTGGCGAAGACTCATCTCGTTCGCGTTCTCGCAGCCCGCTGCAGCGCCGTGCACGGCGAAGGCGACGAAGAACACGGCGACGGTCGCCGGTGTTCCTGCGGTGTCGGTGCCAACCGTCGTGAGCGTGATGGCGGCCCAGGCGATCGGGTACGCGGCTCGAGCGGCGATGATCGTCCGGCCGGCGCCGAAGCGGGTGCCGAGGCGCAGCGCCGCAGTGGCGCCGAGGAGCATCGCGACACCGCTGACTGCGAGGATGCCCCCGTACACGGCCGCTGAGAGCGCGAAGGTGCGGAGCGCGAGTGTCGCGAACACCGTCAGTCCGGCGGCGTTGGCGAGGAACCAGAGATGTGTCGACAGCGCCAGCGGTGCGAGCGTCGCATGACCGTACGTCCACCGCAGGCCGTCGGCGATGTCGCTCCGCAACCGCGCACCCGCCGTGCGCGCTGGCGTCTGCTCGATGACGCGGACGCCCGCGATGAGGACGGCGTCGACGAAGTAGCTCACCGCGTCGAGGGCGATCGCGACCGGCGCGGTCACGATGCTGACCAGGACACCTCCGAAAGCCGGGCCCACCGTCTGCGCTGCCGCATCACTCTGGTCGACCCGCGCATTCGCCGCCAGGAGGAGTGGGCGAGGGACGATTCGGGGGAGGAGGGACTGCGTTGCAGCGAATCCGATGACGGACAGGATGCCGAACACGAACAACGCCGCCGCCGTCACCCAGAGGTTCAAGAGCCCCGTGAACCAGAGCACCGGGATCGTGCCCAGGCACACGCCACGACCGACACTCGCCCAGATCAGGAGTGGCTTGCGTGGGAATCGATCAACGTACGCGCCGACGATCAGCCCGAACAACGCGTACGGGAGGAACTGGGCAGCGTTCACCAGCCCCACCTCGAACGGGCTGGCGTGCAGCACTATCACCACGAGAACCGGTACGGCGACCGCGCTGACTGCTGATCCGAACGACGAGACGGTCGCAGCAGACCAGTACGGGCGGAACCCGGGGACTCCACGCAGCGTGGTCGCGTCCTCGCCCATGCGCCAACGCTGGCAGACCGCGACGCTGCGAGCAAGACAGTTCGCCCAAGACACTGTTCAAGCGTCGATGTCGGTCGGCTCCGCGACTTGTACGCGTCCCGGCAAACCCCGGACCGCTCTGTGCCAAGCCCAGGCGGCGGCGAGGAACACACCCGTGGCGATGAGCCAGAGCAGCCAGGGCGTGCGCGAGTCCAAGAGTCCGAGAGTGAGCGGGAACAGTGCCATGCCGATCGAGCTCGCGGTCTGGAACACCCCGATCGCTCGGCCGCGGATTCGAGGGTGTGGAGCTTCGGCCATGACCGCGTTGGCGGCCGGGAGGTAGATCATGTCCGCAGCTGCCAGCAGGATCGCGACCACGATGACGAAGGACCACGCCGCCGGCCCGTGCAGCGGAGGGAGAACGATGAGCGGTGCTGCGGTCGCGGCAGTCAAGACTGCACCGAGCGCGATGAGCGTTCCACGCTGCTGACCAGCAACCCAGCGGGTCACGGAGGTCTGGAGCAACGCGCACAGGCCCGTAGCGACAGCGAACTGGACGGGCGCGACCGCTGGGGACATGCCCCACTGCTCGACGAACAGAACACTGAACGCGACGTTCGGCAACACCATTGCGGGACCGATGAGGAACTGTCCGAGCGTGATGAGTCGCATCGACCGGTCGGCGACGAAGGAACGAAGCGACCCGGTCGTGTCCGCCCCTTCCGTATCGGCGAGGGCGGACGTCGGCGTGGATCGATACCCGGTGGGTTGCGTCGCGAACACGCCGGCCGCCAGAACGCTGGTGACGACGTTGGCGAGGACCAGCCACCGCAACCCGTCTTGGTGGCCGTTCGCGAGGGTGACCGCGGCGATGATCGCGCCAGCGCCGAGCGCGGCGGCCTTCGTCGCTTCGAGGAACGCGAACCACCGCTCGAACGGGCGGCCTTCAGCGAGGTCGTGGACGTACGCGGTCCATGAGGTCCAGTAGAGCCGCTCGGAGCCGTTGGCCAGGAAGATCGCCGCGAAGATCATCATCGGATCGTGAGCGAACAGGTAGAGCGTGAAGCCCGCTGCTGAGAGGAGGTTGTTGAGGATCATCGACGCCTTCGCGCCGAATCGATCGGTGAGGACGCCACCGACCAGTCCGATCGGGAGGGCAATCAGTGTCGCGACGGTGGAGACGGCGCCGAGCACTGCAAGCGGCACGTCGGTGGTGATGGTGAAGTAGACGATCGTCAGTGGCAGCGTGAGGCCGGCGCCGATGGTGTCGGTCAAGACTGCGAAGGTGACGAAACGGTGTTCGCGCAAGCTCGCGAGTGAGGCCCGAAACCGGGCAGGGGTGAAGAGCATGGATGTGGTCCCGTGAAGTCGTCGCGCCGCCGTCGTACGACGGCGCGGGCAAGCAGAAGCACGCGAGCAAGACGCTCGCGTCGGGGAGGGGCCGACCGTCGTGGTCAGCTCAGTACTGCGTTGCCATAACTCCGGGAGGGATCGGCCGCGGTCCGACGAACTCGGGCGCAGGCTTCGTGGGGAACAGTCGACGAGGGGCACAGAACGGCATCGTTGCCACCCTTCGCCATCATCGGACCAGTTGAACGAACGCTAGCAGCGCTCAAGATGAGAGATCAACGTGCCGTCTCAATTGGTGCCCCCTCCACGGGACGCACCCCGCCGTCCGCGCTCGGCGCACTGACAGGCTCGTTGTTCAGGGCTCCGACGTCACGTCGTCACTTGTTGGCTTCGTCGATCAACGTCGTCAACACACTGCGATTGATCGGACCGAGGATGCGGGCGCTCACCCGGCCCTCCTTGTCGAGAATGATGGTTGCCGGCGTCGAGTTGGGGGCGTTCGTCCCGGAGAATGCGAGTTGCACGGCCGCGTCCTGGTCAACGGCGTTGCTGTACGAGACGTCGTGCTCCTTCACGAAGGCACGCGCGGTCGCTGCAGAGTCCCGGACATCGACGCCGAGGAACGACGCCTGCGCGTGCCGATCATCGCTGACGGCTTGGAGGTCCTTCGCCTCGACGCGGCAGGGTGCGCACGACGCGTACCAGAAGTTGAGGACGAGCGCCTTGCCACGGTACTGATCGGCACGGATGACCTTGCCGTCGAGGTCATGGGTCTCGAAAGTGACCCGTTCACCACGATCGTTCGCGGCGAACTCCGTGACAGCGCCGTCTCCCGAGATGTAGTTCTTCGTGTCGCCGTCGCGGTACTGCTTCGCGAGGCCGTCGCTGCCTCCCGTGCAGCCGGTGAGCGTCACGGCGACCGCGACGGCGACGCCGACCAACAGTGCAGGACCCCCGACTCGACGTTGCCTCATTGCGCCAGGGTACGCACGCTTGCGGCCACTCTGGCGTCCGTCAGCAGATGCCCTACAGAGATGGCCGAGTCATGAGTTCTGCCACTTCGACGACCGCGTCGTCCGGCATCTCGGGGTAGTAGTTCTCGCGGAGCTGTTCCCCGAAGCGCCGCATGTCCGTCCCCGGAGGCTGATGCGCCTGTTCCGCCGTGAGGGTGTCGAGCCGGTACCGGTGCACGGCGGTGATCGCGCCGGTCAACGGTTCGGCGGTCGGGTGATCGTCGAAGACGAACGTCGCCGCGCCGACCTGTACAGACTCGTTCCACCGCACGGTGGTGACCTTGTCGCCGCGGATGATCGCTTCGTGGTGCTTCTGATGGAAGTGGACGGTACCTGGGGCTGTGTCGGCCATGCTCCCAGCTTGCCGGACGTCGCGGAGTGAGTGCGTCCCCTGTCACGCTGAGGACTCAACGATCGAGGAGGACCGGCAACTCGCGATCAGTCTCGGCGACCTGGGTGAGCTTCATGGCGACTGGTCGGAGCGGCCGTGACATCAACACCTTGTTGAGGAGCCCGCGGAGCGCGAGCGCCAGTCGGGACTGCGGGTACGCCAGTGCCTTGAGTCCGCGAGGGAGGTCCTGCACATCGTCGACCAGCGGGCGCATCCACTTCTCGTACGCGGTCAGCGCTGCTTCCTGGTCCTGCGTCACGTCGGCGAGCTCCGCGGCAAGGACGTACCCGGCGGTGAGCGCGAGTGAGGCGCCGCCGCCCCCCATCGGTGTGACGCACCATCCGGCGTCACCGGCCATCACGACGTGGCCGCGGTGCCAGGTCCGCATCCGGATCTGCTGGAGCTGGTCGATGTAGACGTCCGGGGACGTGTCGAGCGCGTCCAGGACCCGTGGCGCCTCCCACCCGACTCCGTCGTACCTGCGCCGCACCGCCGCCAGTGTCTGCTCACGAGTCAGACACATGACGTCGTCCCCGGGAGAGTAGGCGAGGATCGCGCGGGTGGTGCCGTACGGGTCGGGTCGCAGGTGGACCTGGCGTCCGCGAACGGCGTTGTGCCACCGCCAACGGTCGTCATCGCTGTCGGTCCGCGGGATGGTCCCGAACACCATGGTGACGTCGAGGTCGCGCTGGTCGACGTCGTCCTCATCGAAGACCATGCCACGAGTCCGGGACCGCACACCCTCGGCGATGACGAACAGGTCCGCGCTCAGGCGCTGCCCCTTCGCGGTCGTCACGGTGACTCCCGCAGCGTCGTCGTCGACGTCCGACACGGTGTCCCCGTAGACGAAGGAGACGCCGGCCGGCAGGTTGTCGAGGATCGTCCGAGCGAGGTCGCCGCGCAGGATCTCGAGTTCCGCTGTCGCACCGCCGGCCCCGTCGGAGGGCAGTTCGGCGGTGACGGCCCCTCGCCCGTCGACGAGGACGGTGCCCGTCTCGGTGGTGTTCCGTGCCTTCACGGCGTCGAACAAGCCCATCTTGCGAAGCACGTCGCGCGCGACGCCTCGAACATCGACGTTCTGTCCGCCGTCACGGAAGGCAGCGGCGCGTTCGATGACGGTCACGTCCCATCCGGTCCGGCGGAGCCAGTATGCGGTCGACAGGCCAGCGATACTGGCTCCTGAGATGACAGCGGTGCGGTTTGCCATGGTGTTCCTCCGTCGTGAGCTTTAGAGTAAAGATACTACACAGTAAAGGAATCTGATGGACGACGTGTTCGAGACGGAGTGGGACGCACCCCAGGTCGAGGTGATGGAAGCGCTACAGACATGGGCCGTGGCGTTCGCGGAACTCAACCAGCTGATGTCCTCGTGGCTCGACCTGCCGACGACCGATGCGAACGCCCTGGGGCAGGTGCTCTGGGCGGACTCTTCTGGCGACCCGCTGTCGCCCGCACGACTCGGGCAGAGGATCGGTATGACCTCCGGATCCGTGACGGTCTTGCTGAACCGCCTGGAGGCGGCCGGACTGCTCGCTCGCAGCCGCGAGCACACCGACCGGCGCCGGGTGACGCTCCGTCCGACACCGGCGGCACGGGAACGTGCGCGGGCGTTCACGGAGAGGTCGACCGCCGAGATCGCTGCCGCCCTGCAACAGGTGCCTGCAGCGGAGCTGGAGCACCACGCCGCGTTCATCCGCCGCATGGTCGGTGCCGCGACGGACGCCGCGGACCGGCTCCGCAGGTAGCGCCCGTCGATTGCGGGGAGCGGCGTGGATCGGTCGGTCACTCATGGCCGGGGTCCTCGTCTGGGTGCTACCGCCCACGATCGTCCGGATCCGCCGCGCGCGCCGGTCCGTCGAGGAGCACCCGTCAGCGGACCCGGCATGGGAGCCGGAGCCCCTCGCCTCCTGAGCTCGGGTGCCAGCGCTGTTCTCTCCGCTCAGGACCCGACCGGGGGCTGGCGCCAGGGTCGTCGTCATCGATCTGGGGCGTCACCGTCTCCGTCGAAGACCTGCCGGTTGCCGGCGATCACCTGCTGGTGTTCCCGCACCCAGTCGGCGAGGGCGAGCGCCACGTACTGCAGCGACCGTCCGAGGTCGGTGAGCTCGTACTCGACGCGCGGCGGCACCTCGGCATGGACCGTCCGCGAGACGAGCCCGTCGCGCTCGAGTGCGCGCAGCGTCACGGTCAGCATCCGGCGTGAGATGCCGGGGATGACCTCGGAGAGCTCGGTGAACCGCCGCCGCTCGTCACCGAGCACGCCGATCACCAACAGCGTCCACTTGTCGCCCATCCGGGACAGCAGCGACCGGAAGAGTTCCGGGTCCTCGCTCGTGCACAGCTCGGCCATCGTGGGCATCGACTGGTGGAGTCGGGCCTGCAACTGGTCCAGCGCGGTCTGGTCCGTCATGGGGTCTCCCGTGGTTACTGCCGGGTAACAGGGGATCGTTTGCGGTAACGGGAACCCGGCGGGCAGGGTTACTCATCGTAACCGAGGCCCGGGTCGTCGACCCGGGAACGATCGAAGGAGTGTCATGACCCTGTTCCGCCTGGACGCCAGCATCCGCACCGAGGGCTCCACCAGCCGAGCACTCGGCGACATCGTCGAGAGCGAGTGGAGCGCCGTGCACGCGGGCTCCGAGGTGACCCGCCGTCACGTCGGCACCGACCCCGTGCCCGCCGACAGCTGGGCCGACGCCGTCGCCGCATCCGCGACGCCCGAGTCCGAGCGCACGGCGGCCCAGGTCGCCGCGGTCGCCCTGGCCGCCGAGCTGACCGACGAGCTCGCCGGTGCCGACGCCCTGCTGTTCGCCGTGCCGCTCTACAACTTCGGCGTCTCGCAGCACTTCAAGTCCTACGTCGACCTCGTGCTGACCGACCCACGCATGGCACCCGGCGCCGTGCCCGCGACCGCGGGCAAGCCGGCCGTCCTCGTCACGGTGCAGGGTGGCAACTACTCCGCCGGCATGCCCCGGGAGGGCTGGGACCACGCCACCGCCTGGATGCGCCGCATCCTCGAGGACGTCTGGCAGCTCGACCTCGACATGGTGACGCGCGAGTTCACGCTCGTCGGGGTGAACCCCGCCCTCGACCAGTTCACGGAGCTGGCCGACGAGCTGCGGGTCCGCGCCGAAGAGCAGGCGGCCCAGCATGGGCGCACGTTGGCGGCCGTGCCGAAGGCCGCCTGAAGACGGCTCCTACGACGCGAGCATCTGCGCCACCACCGCGTACAGCTCCCTGGGGTCCCCGGCGAGCATCTGCTTGATCAACGCGGCCTGCTCGTCCACCACGACCTCGTAGTCGTCGCGTTCGACCCCGTCCAGGGTCGCGCGCGCCACGTCGGCCGGGTCGGTCTTGGCCATCGAGATCCCCGCGGTCATGTCGGTGTCGGCCACTCCGAGGTGCACGGACATCACCGCGGTCCCTTGGCCGGCCAGTTCGTGCCGCAACGCGTTGCCCATGTTCCACAGGGCGGCCTTCGACACCGCGTAGGCGGAGGCTCCGGGCATGGCGAGCCACGAGGCACCCGAGGCGATGTTCACGATGCTCCCACCGCCGTTCGCCGCCAGGACGGGTGCGAACGCGCGGATCACGGACAGGGTGCCCCAGACGTTCGTGTCCATGTCGGCGTGCGCTGCGTCCAGATCGCCCAGCAGGGTCGCCGTGGTCGCGATCCCGGCGTTGTTGATCAGGAGATCGACGTCGGTCGCGACCGCGGCGGCCGCTGCGACCGACGCGGGGGAGGTGATGTCGAGGGCGAGGCGCTCGACGCCCTCGAGGTCGATCAGTTCAGGGCGTCGGGCGGTGGCGTAGACCTTTGCCCCGCGTGCGATCAGCTGTGCGGCGAGGTGGCGTCCGATACCGCGGTTCGTGCCGGTGACGAGGGCGGTGGCTCCAGAGAGGTTCATGCCCGCTACGGTAGAACCTGACGTCAACGTGAGAATCAAGCCCGAGGGACAGAACGATGCGGATCGGTGAACTCGCAGAACGGGCCGGCGTCAGCGTCCGGTCACTGCGGTACTACGAGGAGCAGGGGCTCCTCGAGTCGGAGCGGACCGCGGGCGGACACCGGGAGTACCGCGAGCCCGATGTCGCGCGGGTGCGCTTCATGCAGATGCTCTACGCGGCGGGCATGCCGAGTCGTCGGATCGTCGAGATCCTGCCCTTCCTCGACACCGGGGTCGCGACGCGGACGATGCTCGACCACTTCGACGAGGAGAGCGATCGCATCCGACGCCAGATCGAGGCCCTCGGCGCCACCCACGACCGGCTTACACGGCTCCGTGACATCGCTGCGGAGTCCGTTGCTGGGCGACCACCGGAGGAGTGCCGCTCGTCCGCGAACGCCGCCGCCGCCTGAGCCGCTCCGCCTAGTTGGCGGCGGCGGGCCTGCTGAACAGGTTGACGACGTTGCCGTCCGGGTCGCGGACCAGTGCGGAGCGGTTGCCCCACGGCATCGTGGTCGGCTCCAGGACGACGTCGTCGCTGCCGAGCTGCAGTCCAGCGAAGTCGCCGTCGACGTCGGCGACCTCGAACTCGATGAGCACGGAACGGTTCGTGGCCGGCGTCAGCGCGCCGCTGAGCATGGCGACCGTGGCGGTGCTGGCGATCGCGAGGGTCCCACCCGGGCCGGTGAACTGCGCGAAGACCGGTGCAGGGCGCTCGGCCGGCTGGCCGGTGACCCGCTCGTAGAAGGCGACCATGCCTTCGAGGTCGTCGGTGATGATGCGGACGGATGCGAACGACATGGGGTTCCTCACGGTGGTGCTGCTGACTCGGAGCGACCAGCTTCACCGGCCGCCGCGACACCGTCCTGTCGGTGTTTCCGGAAACCGACCGCGTTTCCGGGGACCGACCGCGCTAGTCGTCGAGGACCGGCCGGAGTCGTCCGTACTGGATCGCGAGGTCCTCGGACCGCAGGACGCGCTGCGCCGGCCGCTCGTCGGTGACCTCGACCGACAGCATCCGGTCGCCCCGGAACGCCCGCACCCCGTCGCGCACCCGGCACCAGGCGATCAGGTACCACTGACCGTCCTTCCCGATCGACCCCAGCGGTTCGACGTCGCGGACGGACTCCGCTCCGCCGGCATCCCGGTACCGGAGTCGCACGACCCGATCCGCGCGCAGGGCCGCCGCGAACTCTGCCGGGACCACCGTGTCCTCGTCGTCCTCCAGGAAGTGCACCCGCGAGGCCAGCGCGCTGGCTCGTGCGGCGTCGCCGGCGGGCATGACCGCGAGCGTTTTCCTGGCCGCGGTCTGCGCCGCGTGCCGGAACGGACTGCGCCCCAGCGAGCCGAGCCCGATCAGCACCGCGAGGGCCTCGTCCGGCGTGAAGCCCGCCGGGCCGAGCGTCGCGGACGCATCGATGACGTACCCGCCGGTCCGGCCGGGCTCCGCCCAGATGGGCACACCCGCCTGCTGCAACGCGGAGATGTCCCGTTCGATGGTCCGCACCGACACCTCGAACCGCTCCGCGAGACGACGAGCGCTCCGCGGCTGCGGGGCTCCGGCGCGCAACTCCTCCACGATGCCGTAGAGCCGATCGGTGCGATTCACCTCGCCATCTTCGCTGTCGTCCAGACGTTCCGTCAGATCCACGCCGTCTCGTCTGCCACGTGCTCGTGGGGCTCGCGTCCGTCGGCCTAGGCTGCGGGGGTGTCCGCAGCCCTGACCGTCGAACTCCTCCGGACGTTCGGTGTTGCTCTCGAACCCGGGTTGTCCGATCGGGAACTGGGCCGGGCCGAGCGTCGGTACGGCGTTCGGTTCGGCGCGGACCACCGAGCCCTGCTCTCCCTCGCGCTGCCGAGCGGGGACGGGTGGTTCGACTGGCGCGCGCGGAACGACGAGCGACTGCGGCGAGCGATCCGGTGGCCGGTCGAGGGTGCCCTGTTCGACGTCCGTCACGACGCCTTCTGGCCCGGGTCGTGGGGCGAGCGACCCGGCGACGAGTCGCAGCGTCTCGAGGTGGCTGAGCGACACCTGCGGCAGTGGCCGCAGCTGGTGCCGTTGTACTCGCACCGCTACCTGCCTGCCGCGCCGCTCGGCAGCGGGGCGCCGGTCTTCTCGGTGCACCAGACGGACGTCGTCATCTACGGCGATGATCTCGTCGACTACGTCAGGCGGGAGTTCCGGCCGGATGGTACCGAGTGGGAGACCAGCGTCGGGATGCACGACCTGGAGCCGTGGACGCTGCTCGCCTTCGGCGAGGACGTGCCCTGAACGCAACGAGCGGATCGGACTGCCGGCGGTCCTGAACGCGACGGCTGACGGACTGGAGGCACGGTGCCAGCTGGCACCGTGCCTCCAGTCCGTCCTGGGGTCGCGCCCAGGGCGTGTCAGGACTCCGACAGGAATCCGGCGCAAAGCGTGAGGGCTCCGTCAGGTAAGCGCGCCCGCCGTCGGCGGTCCGGCATGATCGGCGGGTTGCCCGCATGCACCACGGAACCAGGAGGACACCGGTGGCCCTCATCGACAACGGCATCTACGTCAACGGAACCCGAACGGAGTCGCCGCAGGACCTCAGCCTGACCTACGAGGCGCTCGACGCTGCCGGAAGCGGCGCGATGGCCTGGATCGGGCTGTTCCGACCGACGGCCGCCGAACTGGCCTCGGTCGCGGACGAGTTCGGGCTGCACCCGCTCGCGGTCGAGGACGCGCACAAGGGGCACCAGCGCGCGAAGCTCGAGCGCTACGGCGACACCTTGTTCGTGGTGCTGCGACCCGCCTGGTACGACGAGGACGAGGAGACCGTCGAGTTCGGTGAGGTGCACCTGTTCACCGGGCGCGACTTCGTCGTGACCGTTCGGCATGCGGAGCAGCCGAACCTCGCCGACGTGCGGAAACGACTCGAAGCCGATCCGGACGCCCTGGGGCGCGGATCCGAGGCGGTGCTCTGCGCGGTCCTCGACGAGGTCATCGACAGCTACGCCCCGGTCGTCGCCGGGCTGCAGGACGACATCGACGACATCGAGGACGACCTGTTCGACGGGGATGTCGACCCGGCGTCCTCGCGGCGGATCTACCAGCTGCTCAGCGAGGTCATCGGGTTCCAGCGCGCCATCGGCCCGCTGCCCGGGATGCTCAACGCGTTGCTGCGCGGTGCCGAGAAGTACGGCACGGACACCGAGGTGCAGAACCAGCTGCGGAACGTCCTCGACCACGCGATCCGTGTCACCGAGCGCGTGGACACGTTCCGGACGCTGCTCGAGAACGCGCTCACGCTGCACTCGACCCTGGTGACGCAGGAGCAGAACGACGCGATGCGCCGGATGACCAGCGCGAGCCTGGCACAGGGGGAGGAGAGCCGGCGGCTGGCGCGGGCGTCGATGGAGCAGGGCGAAGAGGTGAAGAAGATCTCGTCGTGGGCGGCGATCCTGTTCGCGCCCACGTTGGTCGCGTCGATCTACGGCATGAACTTCGAGCACATGCCCGAGCTGCGGTGGGTGTGGGGGTACCCCGCTGCGATCGTCGCGATGGTCCTGCTGGCGGTCGTGCTGTGGGCGGTGTTCAAGCGGCGGCACTGGCTCTGAGCGTGCGTGACGACGGACTGGAGGCGCGGTGCCAGCTGGCGCCGTGCCTCCAGTCCGTCGGTCAGTCCGTCCAGGTCTGCTGGACGAGCGCTTTCAGAAGGCCGTCGGTCGGGACGTTCGACTGCGTGATCGAGATCCAGGTGTCGCCGCGCACGAAGAACGTGTGCGTCGTCTCCACCCGGTCCGAGTAGTACATCGACGTCTCGGTGTGCTGGCACGAACGTCCACCGAGCGTGTCGGTGCAGGTCCAGTCCGTGTCGGCGACGACGCGGAGGCGGGCCTGCAGGACGTCACGATCTGCCGTGCCCATCTCGAGGAACAGCCCCTCGTCGCCCTCCGAGGTACCGCCCGGTGTCCAGGAACAGACCAGCTCCGCGTCCTCCTTGAACGGGATCTCGGGGTCGATGTAGTAGTCGGTCCTGCCGCCCGGTACCTGGGGGCGGAACTGGGTGATCTCCAGCGAACCGAACAAGCGCGGAGCATCGGCGGCCGGCACGGCATCGGTGCACGCCCCGGGGATCGTCGCCGTGGTGTCGGCCGGCGCCGGGGTCGGCGTGATGCGGGCCGCGGACGGTGACGGTGACCCGGTCGGTGCCGGTGTCGGCGGTGCAGAGGACGGCGCGGGTGCGGGTGCTGCGGCGAAGGGCGTCGGAACGAGTCCGAGCGCCACCGAACCGCTCGCGGTGCCGATGCCGAGCACGCCGATCAACGCCACGATGAGGCCGACGCGACGGCGTGCGGAGGCCGGGCGTGGCTTGTCGTGCATGCCCCTGACGACCTGCTGCCGCATGCCGGCGAGCATCCGCTGCATCTCGTCGCCACCGGGCGGCTCGTTGCTCATCGGGGACCCGTGGTCGGTTCGTCGTTCATCGTTCATCGTTCGTCACCGCCTTCTTGATCCGTGCACGGGACCGCCACACGCGCTGGGTGACGGCGCCGACGCTCATGCCGAGCAGGTCGGCGGCCTCGGCGTAGGAGCGGCCCTCGATGAGGCAGAGCTCGCACACCTGGCGATCGAGTGGTGCGAGCGCATCGATCTCGGCGCGGACCCACCGCAGCCGTTCGCGGGCGTCGTCGTCCGGCTCGGGCGCGGCGAGCTCGTCGGGCAGGTCGACACCCTCGTGTCGCCGCTGCTGTCGCCGCAGGTTCGCGGCGTGGTTCCGGCACACGACGAGCAGCCACGGCAGGAGTGACTCCCCGGGGACCTCCACGGTGTCGGCCTTCTGCCAGAGGGTCAGGAACGCGTCCTGCACGATCTCCTCGACGTCCATGCGCCGCGTGACCAGTGCCCACGTGTAGCGGGTCATGGTCTCGGCGTGACGGTCGAACAACGCGGTGACCGCACTGCGGTCGCCGCGCGCGGCTGCCGCCACGAGCGCGCTGTCCGGCTCGGCTGATCGGTTCATGTCCACCCCCTTCACTCCGCAGTGTGCACGAAGGGGACATCCTCACAGATCGGTCGCCACCGGGCGTGTCGCGACCGGGGCCGCCGCTCCGACCGGCACCGTCACCGATCGCGAGGGCACCCTGCCCTGGTGACCGCGCGGCGGTCCCCACGCCGTGACGGACTGGAGGCGCGGTGCCAGCTGGCACCGTGCCTCCCGTCCGTCCGCTGGTCGCGTCGCGCGACCGACGCCGGCTTGTTCACCCAACCGACGCATGCGCGTGGCAGGGTGGTCCGGGGCATCGTCGCCCGCAGCCCAGCCAGCCGCCAGCGGAGCACGATGCCAACACCCGACCTGATGATCGTCACGGACCTCGACGGGACGTTCCTCGACCACCACGACTACTCGTTCGACGCGGCCCTGCCGATGCTGGAACAGCTGCGGGCGGACGACGTCCCCGTGGTGTTCTGCAGCAGCAAGACGCGTGCCGAGATCACGGTGCTGCAGGCACGCACCGGGCTCGACGGACACGCGTTCGTGGCGGAGAACGGCGCGGTCGTGGTCGGACCGGCGGGCGAGGTGCTGGTCGGACCGCGCGACGGCGACCTCGAGCGGCTGCACGCGGAACTCGTCCGCGTCCGTCAGTCACTGGAGCTGCGCTTCGAGACCTTCGGCGGCGTGACCGACGCGGTCGTCGCCGCGTGGACCGGCCTCGACCTCGAGGCGGCCGGACGAGCGCAGCAGCGCGAGGCGTCCGAGGTCCTGCTCTGGCACGCCGAGGACGACGACCGGGCGGACGCGTTCCGCGCGGCGCTCGCCGCGGTCGGCCTCGACCTGGTGCGCGGCGGCCGGTTCTGGCACGTGCTGCCGGCCGGCCGCGACAAGGGCGCGGCCGTCCGGACGCTGATCGCCGACCACGAGCGTCGGACGGGGACGGTCCCGCGCACGATCGGACTCGGTGACGGCCCGAACGACACCGCGCTGCTCGACGCCGTCGACTTCGCCGTCGTGGTCCGCGGACACGGACCGGCCCCTGGACCGCTCGCCGACGACCGCCCCGAGCGCGTCCACCGCACGACCGCCCCCGGCCCGCAGGGCTGGACCGAGGGCCTCACCCGGTTCACCACCCCGTCCGTCAGGAGCCACCGATGAGCGACTTCCACCAGAACGGCGTCATCACGACGTTCCACGACCTCGGTCGCCGCAGCACCGCGAGCCTCGAGGAGGACCTGCGGGGCTTCGCCGAGAAGCGCCCGATGAGCCTGATCCTGCCGGCGCTGTACTCCGAGCTCGAGCGTCCGGCACTGTCGCGGATCGTCGACGAGCTGGCCGAGGCCGACTGGCTCAGCGAGATCGTGATCGGGCTCGACCGCGCCGACCGCTCGCAGTTCGAGCACGCCCGCGAGTTCTTCTCGCGGCTGCCGCAGCGGCACCGGATCCTGTGGAACGACGGGCCGCGACTGCGCGAGCTCGACGCGGAACTGGAGCGCGCGGGCCTGGCACCGGGGGAGCCCGGCAAGGGCCGGAACGTCTGGTACTGCACCGGGTACGCCCTGGCGTCGGAGCGGGCGGACTGCATCGCCCTGCACGACTGCGACATCACCACCTACGAGCGGGGCATGCTCGCGCGGCTGTTCTACCCGGTCGCGAACCCCGCGTTCGACTACGAGTTCTCGAAGGGCTACTACGCCCGCGTCGCCGACGGTCGGATCAACGGCCGCGCCGCACGGCTGCTCGTCGGGCCGCTGCTCCGCTCGCTCCGTCAGGTCTACGGGGAGTCCGAGTACCTGGAGTACCTCAGCAGCTTCCGGTACCCGCTGTCCGGCGAGTTCGCGATGCGTGCCCACGTGCTGAACGGCCTGAAGATCCCCGCCGACTGGGGACTCGAGATCGGCATGCTCTCCGAGGTCTACCGCGACTACGCGACCCGGCAGGTGTGTCAGGTGGAGATCGCCGACGCGTACGACCACAAGCACCAGCCCCTCGCCGAAGCCGACGGCACCGGCGGCCTCGCCCGGATGGGCAACGACATCGTCCAGTCGCTGCTCCGGAAGCTCGCGACCATGGGCGTCCCGCTCACGTCCGACTCGTTCCGGGTGCTCAAGGCGACGTACTACCGGAACGCGCTCGACATCGTCGAGGTCTATCGGCACGAGGCCGAGATGAGCGGGCTCGCGTTCGACCAGCACGCCGAGGAAGCCGCCGTGGAGCTCTTCACCAAGGCGATCCTCGACGCCGGCGGCGCCTTCACGGCGCGGCCGAACGACAAGCCGTTCATCCCGAGCTGGAGCCGGGTGCGCTCAGCGGTGCCGGACGTGCTCGACCGGCTGCGGGACGCGGTGGAGGCGGACCAGCAGGACTGACCGGTTCGCTCGACCGGGTGACGGCGTCGACGAAGCCGTCAGCGACCAGACCGGCGCAAGCCGTCGAGGGGGACCCACCCTGGCTGCGAGCGTTGCCACGATCGGAAACGGTCGATGCGCCCCTGCGCGGCTGCCACGGCAGGCCGAGCCCGCCGGATCACGCGGCTCCGCAAGACGAGGAAGCCCGAGCCCACGAGGACGAAGAAGCCCGCCAGAGCCAGCCCCGTAAATCGGATCGGACCGACTACCGACCAGCCGATCGAGGCGCCGCCGAGCGCACACAGCACACACCCCCAGAACAACAGTCGGCTCGCGGTGTGCCGGAAGGTCCGGACGAGCCGTTCATCGTGTTCGATCGTCGGCGTGCTGCCGGGCTCTGACTCTGCGAACCCCACCCGGAGCCGCATCATGAGCCCCAGATGACGTACGCGACGACCCCGAGGACGACGACACCGCCGATGGGAACGAAGAAGATCCAGTCGTTCCGGATCGGCGCGCTACCCGGTTCATGGTCTCGCTGGAACGGGGCGACCGGGTTGCCGCTGACCCCGGGGAGGAAGTCGGTCGAGTGCTGTCGGACCGGTTCTTCGGGACGCTGGTCGTGCATGTGACCCCCCAGAGTCGACGGGTGCTGATGACCCTCCCGTCGATCTTGCCCGACATCGGGTGCCTTGACCACCACCGGTGCAATCGGCCGACTCGTCATCCGTGCTGCGGGTCCCACCCGTCGGATCCCGGCGCCCAACCGAGTTCCGGACCGAGACGCTCAGCGATGTCCGTGATGATCTGCGCGTAGTCGTCGGGCTCGAACGAGAACGGGAGTGCGAAGGCGACCTCGGTGACCGCCTGGTAGCCAACGTCGGCACGGAGCCGGTCGGCGATCTCGGCGGACGTGCCCACCAGGTCGGCGGCGAAGAGCATCCCGGCAGGGCCCTGCGGCACGCCGACGCGACCCGAGCGGCTGTCGACGTAGGCGCGGTAGCGGGCCGCTTGCTCGGCCGTCGCGGTGTCGGTCGGGATGACGACCAGGCCCTGCGAGACGCGGGCGGCAGCGGGGTCGGGGTGGACGTCGAGGTAGGCGTCGATCTGGGCGCGCTGGTTCGTGGCGAAGTCCGTGCCGTTCTCACTGCGGGTGACGCTCGAGGTGAGCAGGTGGAAGCCGTTCTTGCCCGCCCACACGGCCGACTTCGTGCTGCCCGTGCCGTACCAGATCCGGTCGGCCAGGCCGGCGCTGTGCGGCTGGACGGTGCTCGCGAACTCCTCGATGCCGCGGCGTTCGACGGTCTCGGTGGCCGTCACCGGGTCACCGCGCACCAGGTCACGGAAGCGCAGGAGCCGGTCGTTGCCGAGGTCCTCGTGCTCCAGGGTGTCGGGGTAGATCGCGTCGCGGTACAGGTCGAAGTTCATCGGCGTGCCGACGGAGAACCCGGGGTTCAGGCGGCCGCCGAGCAGGACGTCGACCGTGCTGAGGTCCTCCGCGAGGCGGAACGGGTTCTCCGCGCCGATCGGGGTGACCGCGGTGCCGAGGTCGATGCGCGAGGTGCGCTGCGAGGCGGCCGCCATCACCGCGACGGGGGAGGAGATGCCGTGCTGCAGGTGCCGGTGGCGCAGCCAGGCGCTGTCGAAGCCCAGGGTCTCGGCGCGCTCGATCACGCGCAGGGTGTCCTCGTGGCCCTCGGACGGTCGGGCGGGGTCGAACGACCCGATCGTCAGGAAGCCGAGCCGGTGCAGGGGAGTTCCGTCGAGGGGCATGGGTCGATCGTGCCAGATGCGTCGTCCGTTGCGGCTGTCGATGACCGTCGTGCAGCCGCCGGGTCAGTCGCCGCTCTCCTTGATCAGCGCTTCGACGTTGTTGCCGTCCGGGTCGGACACGAACGAGGTGTACGCGCCGTACTCCGGCCAGTAGCGCGGCTCGTGCCGTGACACCCCGCCGGCGGCGACGGCTTCGCGGTGGAAGGCGTCGACCTCGCTCCGCGATCCCGCCTCGAACGCCAGGTGGAGTCCGCGGGTCGTCGCCTCGGGGGTCCGGGCGGTCTCGAGCGAGACGCTCGGGGTGTCGTCCCCGTGCTGCCAGAACTCGGCGACGGAGTCGGTGCGGTAGCCCGCTCCGATGCCGAGGGGCGCGAGGGCTGCGGTGTAGAACGCGTCGCTCGCGGCGAAGTCGCTGGCGAAGACGCCCAGGTGGTGGATGAGGTGACGACCCGGCATGGGACGACCCTAGGCCGCCGTCACGGCATCCGTCCGGGCAGTGTCCCGGTGCCGCTGGCAGGGTGGATCCGTGCACATCACCCTGGATTCTGCAACCGACATCGTCATCTCCGGCATCCGCTTCCCGGAGGGCAACCGCTGGCACGACGGACGGCTCTGGTACTCGGACATGCACACGGGCCAGGTCTTCTCGGTCGACCCGTCCTCGACCGACGGCCCCCGGCTCGAGGCCACCGTCGACGGGCAGTCGTCGGGGCTCGGGTGGCTCGCCGACGGGCGGCTCATCATCAGCTCGATGGAGTCCCGCACGGTCGTCGCCGTCGACCCGGACGGCAGCACCTCGGTGTTCGCCGACCTGTCCACGATCGAGTCGTCGCTCGTGAACGACCTGGTCGTCGACGCCCAGACCGGGCGGACCTACATCGGTGCCTTCGGCTACGACCTGTACGCGGGCGAGGAACTGCGCCCCGGCCCGCTCTACGTGATCGGCACCGACGGCTCCGTCCGCCTCGCCGCCGAGGGCCTGGTGTTCCCGAACAGCGCCAACATCCTGCCCGGCACCCGGACCCTGGTGGTCAGCGAGACGTGGGGCGGCCGGCTCACCGCCTTCGACATCGAGGACGACGGTTCGCTGACCGGGCGGCGCGAGTGGGCAGCCCTGCCCGGCGGCGTGACCCCGGACGGCAGCACCGTCGACCGTGACGGCGCGATCTGGGTCTGCTCGGTCGACACGGGGGAGTTCCTGCGGGTCGTCGAGGGTGGCGAGGTGACGGACCGCATCGACGCACCCGGGGACTGCGCGATCGACTGTGCGCTCGGTGGCGAGGACGGTCGCACCCTCTACCTGGCGACCGCCGACAGCTACGACCCGGCCGTGACGGCGACGACGCGCGCCGGTCGGATCAGCTCGGTGCGGGTCGAGGTGCCCGGGTGGTGAACCCGAGCGACCTCGCCGAGGCGACGCGTCGTGCCGAGTACCTGGTCGAGCACGGGCCGACGGTGGTCGTCATGTCGCAGCAGGCGGGGTTCGCCGGCATGTCGATCCTGTGGGCGTTCATCAGCGTTCCCTCCGTGCTCCGCACCGACTCGGTGATCTGGTTCCTGTTCGCCCTGGCCGGAGCGGTCGTGAACGTGACCGCATGGGTCCGTGCTCGACGCCACCGCAGGCTGCTGCCGTACCTCGTCGAGACGCCGCAACAGCCGCTCGGCGCGCTCACGCCGGCGGACCGCAAGTCCGTGACCCGACAGGTCAGCGGACGGGCACCGGTGCCGCCCGAGGCCGTGCCGCTGGTGCGGGCGATGCTCGCGTGGCAGCGACGCTCCACCCGGACCTCGGCCCCGGCCCTGATCGGCACCGGGCTGAGCCTGTTGGGACTCGGCGGCGCCTCGGCCACGACGTTCGGTTGGGGTTGGGCGTTCCTGGTGTTCATCGCCGTCGTCGTGGTGTTCGTCACGGTCGCGACGGTGATCGGCGTACGTCGAAGCCGCCGAGTCCTGGCCGAGCTCGATCGGGTAGGGGCGCCCGTCTCCTGAGCCGGCAGGGCCTCACTCGGTGCGAGGTTGTACGCCTGGTGCGAGGCGGCAGGGTCGCACCAGGCGGACAACCTCGCACCAGGCGACACACACACCGCCCGCCACCACGCGCACCCGCGTCGCCCGCACCCCTCCGGGTACGGCAGACTCAACGAACAAGCATCCAGGAGTGATCGTCATGTTCGTCGCCGCCATCGTCTTCCTCGTCATCGCGCTCGTCGCGCTCTTCTTCCGAACACGCACCTACTCCACCCCCGCACGACCGGCCACGCCCGGTCGCGAGGCACGTCCCGCCATCCCGACCCGCCGCCCGAACCTCATCGCGACGTGGACAGCAGCAGCCGCCGGCGTCCTGTTCGTCGGGCTCACGCTCGGCAGCACCCTGTACGCGCAGGACACGGGCGAGTCGAAGGTCCAGGTGGACATCTCCGGCAACATCGTCGGGCAGACCACGGACTCCGGGTTCCACTTCAAGGCACCGTGGGCCACGCTCCACACGTTCAACATCCGGAACCAGACCGTCACCTACATCAACGCGGTGAACGGCTCCGACTCGGACAACAACGGCAACGTCCGCTCCGGCCCGTACGTCACGGTGCAGGACCAGGACGGCGTCTCGTCGAACGTCAGCCTGAACCTGCAGTACAGCATCGACGCGAAGTCGGTCACCGACATCTACCGGTCGTACAAGACCGAGGAGAACTTCAAGACGCAGTTCATCGGCAACTCGGTGCGCAGCGTCGTCCGCCAGGTGCCGAACGACTTCACCACCATCGAGCTCATCACCAAGCGCGGCACCGTCGAGAAGGCGATGATCCAGGCGCTCGAGACGCGCTGGAAGGGCTCGGGCGTGCACGTCGACAACTTCGCGCTGCAGGAGATCACCCCGCCGAAGTCGGTCATCGACGCGTACGCCACCGCGCAGCAGGCGCAGATCCAGGTCACGAAGGAGCGCGCGCTCCTGGACGCCAAGAAGGTGCAGGCGCAGCAGCAGGTCGCCGAGGCGCAGGGTCAGGCCGACGCCAACGAGGTCCTCAACGAGCACCCGCTCTCCGACGCGGCCCTCAAGCAGCGCGAGATCGAGGCGCTCAAGAGCGCCGGCGACAACGGCTCGCTGATCGTCGTGCCGCAGGGCACCGACAACATCCTCAGCCTGCCCGGCACCTCGGGTTCGAAGAGCAAGTAGCGCGCCGAGACGCCGCCCAGTCGCCGAGACGCCTCCGTTTTCAGAGGCGTCTCGCGCACGGGGCGGCGTCGCGGGAACACGACGGCGTCTTCCGGATCCGAGACGCGCGCCGAGACGGACGGGAGGCACGGTGCCAGCTGGCACCGTGCCTCCAGTCAGTCCGCGTGGCGGGGTCCAGGGCCCCGCTCAGGCCGCGCCGTGACTGGCGCGGCTGCGCCGCGAGAGCGAGTCGATGATGACGGCCAGCAGCAGGACCGCGCCGGTGATCATGTAGCGGATCGACGAGTCGAGGCTCAGCAGGGTGAGCCCGTTCGAGATCGACTGGATCACGATGATGCCGAGCAGTGCCGACCAGGCGCTGCCACGGCCACCGAACAGGCTGGTCCCGCCGATGACGGCTGCGGCGATCGCGTTGAGGTTCGTGTCCCCGGCACCGGAGGACAGGCTCGCCGAGTTGAGGCGGGCTGCGGCGAGGATGCCGCCGACGGTGGCGAAGAGCGAGGTCAGCATGAACACCGAGATGTAGATGCGGTTCACCCGGATGCCGGAGCGCCGTGCAGCCTCGACGTTGCCGCCGACCGCGAAGACCGAGCGGCCCCAACGGGTGCGCTTCAGCACGAAGTTCATCAGCACGACCAGCACGATGAAGAACACGAACGAGGTGCCGGTGCCGAAGTCGCGCGACAGGTACCAGACCATGAGCGCGAGGCCGAGGAACAGGGCGACGGCCTTCACGATGGTCAGCGACATCGCGCCGGTCGACAGCCCGGCACGGCGGCGGCGGGCAGCGCGTCGGACCTCGGTGAAGAAGAGTCCTCCGGCGGCCAGGACGGCGAGCAGGTAGGCGAGCCACGGCGGCAGGTACGAGGCCGAGGCGAACTGCACGATCGGGGAGTCGTACGGCAGGTTGATCGAGCCGTTCGGGCCGAGGATGAGCAGCTGCAGCCCGAGGAACCCGAGCAGACCGGCGAGCGTGATGACGAAGCTCGGCACCCCGAAGCGGGTGAACAGCAGGCCGTAGAGCAGACCGGCGGCGGCACCGACGGCCAGGGCGACGGTGAGCACGAGCCACAGCGGCCAGCCGAGCGTCGTGAGGCCCTGACCGAGGATCGCGGCGGAGAGCCCGCTGACGCTGCCGACGGACAGGTCGATCTCTCCGAGCAGCAGCACGAGGACGATGCCGATCGCGATGGTGCCGACCGCGGCGCACTGCAGGGCGAGGTTGACCAGATTGCCCGAGGACAGGAAGTCGGGGGAGAGCGCCTGGAACACCGCCCAGATGACGATGAGCCCGACGACCACCGGCAGCGAACCGATGTCACCGCCGCGCACCCGGCGGACGAACGCCTTCGCCGCGCCGCCGATCCCCTGGTCGCGCAGGAGCCGCTCGTCCTGCAGGTCCGCGGCCGAAGGAGTCGGGGTCGCTGCGGTGAGGGTCTCGTCGGTCTTGCTCATGCGCTGGTCTCCTGCTCGGTGCGGGCGGCGGCGCGACGGGTGACGGCGTTGTCGGTGGCGCCGGTGATGGCCGCGATGATCTCCTCGTAGGAGACGTCGTCGATGCGGAACGTGCCGTTGTTGCGCCCGAGACGCAGGACCGCGACCCGGTCGGCGACGGCCTGCACGTCCGCGAGGTTGTGGCTGATGAGGACGACGCCGAGTCCGCGCTCGCGCAGGCGTTCGACGAGGTTCAGGACCTCGGCGGTCTGTGCGACGCCGAGTGCTGCGGTGGGCTCGTCGAGGACGACCACCTGCGGGTCGCCGATCAACGAGCGGGCGATCGCCACGGTCTGCCGCTGCCCACCGGACAGCGACGCGATCGGGATGCGCACCGAGGGGATCCGGGCGGCGAGCTGCTGGAGGAGCTCCCACGAGCGGCGCTCCATCTCCTCTTCGTCGAGGAACGGGTGCGCGATCTCGCGCCCGAGGAACAGGTTCGAGACCACGTCGAGGTTGTCGGCGAGGGCGAGGTCCTGGAACACCGTGGCGATGCCGAGGGTCTGGGCCGCCGCGGGGTTCGGGACGCTGACCTCGTCGCCGCCGAAGGTGATCGTGCCACCGTCCGGCGTGTAGACCCCGGCGAGGATCTTCACGAACGTCGACTTGCCGGCGCCGTTGTCGCCGACGATGGCGACCACCTCGCCCGGGTAGACGTCGAAGTCGATGTCGCTGAGGGCCTGGACGGCGCCGAACCGCTTGGTGATCCCGCGCAGGGACATCACCGGGTCGGCGGAGGGGTGTGCTGCTGGTGACGCGTTGCTCACGGGTGTCGTGCTCACGGGTGTCGTCCTCGATCGGTGAGGCCCGCCCGGTCCGCAGTCGGACCGGGCGGGCAGAGGGGGTCGGACCTACTTGATGCCGGCGCTGTCGCAGGCCGACTTGTACTGCGCGGTGCAGATCTTCGACACCTCGTACAGGCCGTCCTTGACCACCGTCGACTGGACGTTGTCCGTGGTGACGGCGACCGGGTCGAGCAGCGTCGACTGGACGCTGGCGCCCCCGGCGGTGTCGACGGTGGTGTCGCCCTTCGGGGTCTCACCCTTCGCGAACTGGATCGCCAGGTCGGCAGCCTTCGACGCCTCGGGCTTGAAGGCCTTGTAGACCGTCATGTACTGCTCACCGGCGAGGATCCGCTGGATCCCCGCGAGCGAGGCGTCCTGCCCGGTGACGGGCGGGAGCTCGGTGACACCCGCCGACTTCAGGGCCGCGATGACGCCGCCGCCGGTGTCGTCGTTCGCCGCGTAGACGCCGGTGATCTTGTCCTTGCCGAGCTTGCTGATCTGGCCGGCTGCCCAGTCCTGCGCCTTGGCGGGGTCCCATCCGGGGGTGTCGTACTCGGCGAGCACCTCGTAGCCGCTGTCGTCGATGACCGAGTGGGCGCCCTTCTTGAACTGCGAGGCGTTGTTGTCGGTGGGGGAGCCGTTCACCATGATGATGCCCGAGCCCTCCGGGACCTTCTTCGCCTTGAGGGCGTCGACGAGTGCCTGGCCCTGCAGCTCACCGACCTTCTCGTTGTCGAACGAGATGTAGTAGCTCAGGTCGGGGCTGTTGATGAGCCGGTCGTAGGAGATCACCGGCACCTTCTTGGCCTTCGCCTGCTGGACGATGGACGCTGCGGCCTCGCCGTCGAACGGGTCGAGGACCAGGACCTTGACGCCCTGCGTGAGCATCGACTGGGCCTGCTGCAGCTGCTTCGACGCGTCGCCGTCGGCGTTCGCGTAGATGACCGAGCAGCCGCTGCACTGCTTCTTCACCTCGGCGGTGAAGAGCGGACGGTCGGCGCTGGCGTAGCGGGCGGTGACGGAGTCGGGCAGGAGCAGGCCGATCTTGGCCTTCGACGCGTCGCCGCCGCCTCCGCCGGAACCGGTCCCGGCGTCTGCGCCGTTGGAACAGCCCGCCAGGGTGGTGATCGCGAGCAGCAGGGCGCTGACGCCCAGCATCGCTCGTGTGGTGGATTTCTTCATTGAAACGTCCTCCAACAGTGGACCGCCCCCATCGGCGGTGCCCTGAGTGTGACAGCGAGCGTTCTTGGCTGCAAGAGTTGAACGCAAGGACCGCGCGCCGTGACGAAAACGTTATCCGGAGGGCGCGGAGCGGCACGGCCGGCGCAGCGCGGAGCGCCCCGGCCTGCACGGGGTGCCCCGGCCGGCACGGCACGGAGCGCCTTCGCTCAGCGTGCGCGCGTCACGTCCACGGCTTCGATCGCCAGCGCCAGCGCGCCGGTCACCGAGGCCTTCTCGCCGAGCTGCCCCTGCACCACGTCCGGCGTGCCGTCCACGTCGACGATCAACGACGACTCGAGGGCGTGCCGCATCGGGCCGAGCAGGAGTTCCCCGGCTCGTGCGAACTCGCCCGTGACCACCACCCGCTCCGGGTCGAGGACGTTGCACAGGCCCACCGCCGCCGAACCGATCGCGCGCCCGGCGTCCGCCACGGCGCGCATGCAGACCTGGTCGCCGCCCATCGCGCGCAGGATCAGGTCCGCCAGCTTGAGGGTGCCGACCTCGTCGCGGACGCCCTCGAGCACGGCGGGTGCGCCGGCGATCGCCTCGAGGCACCCGCGGTTGCCGCACCGGCACAGGGGCCCGTTCGGCAGGACGGGGGTGTGCCCGAACTCACCGGCGATGCCGTGGTGCCCACGGAACAGGTGTCCGCCCAGCACGAGTCCGGCACCGATGCCGTTGCCGACGTCGAGCGTCACCACGGTGTCTCGGCCACGGGCCGCCCCGCTCCGGTGTTCCGCCAGGGCGGCGAGGTTGGCGGAGTTGTCGACCTGCACGGGCTTGTCCATCCGCCGGGCGAGCGACTGGCCGAGCGCGATGCCGTCCCAACCCCGCAGGATCCCGCCACGCGCCGTCATCCCGGTGCGGGCGTCGATCGGGGCGGCCACGGCCAAGCCGACAGCGAGCACCTCGTCCATCGACGACTCGATGGACTCCACCATGTCCAGCACGAGCAGCGCGGTCTTGTCGAGCTCGGCGTCGGCGCGGTGGTCGCGGGCCAGGGGCATGTGCCGCTCGGCGAGGACGGCGCCGTTCAGGTCCGACAGCGCCAGCCGCAGGTGCCGCGGCGAGACGTGCACCCCGGCGACCAGCCCGAGGCCGTGCGGCAGGGTCACGCGGAGCGCCCGACGGCCGCTCGAGGTGCTCGGCGTCGCGTGCAGGGCACCGGTCGCGACGAGTTCCTTGACGATGTTCGAGACGGTCGCGGGGGAGAGTCCGGTCACCCCGGCGAGCTCGACCTGCGTCAGCCCGCCGTGCCGCTTCACCGCGCTGACGACCCGGCCCCGGTTGGCTTCACGCAGTGAAGCTTGGTTCCCCGGACTGCGGCGCGGCTCTGACACGGGGACAGCGTAACGGGCGGGTCCGGAACGCTCGCCGTGACGGCCTGGAGGCACGGTGCCAGCTGGCACCGTGCCTCCAGGCCGTGGGTGGTCGCGTCCACGGCCCGCACCCGTCGTCAGACGCGTCGCGCCGTCCGGTCGAGGCGCGGGGTCGGGATGCCCAGGGCGGCGGCGGTGCGGCGGACGTCCGCGAGGACCGCGAGGGGTTCGGCGGCGGTCGGGTCGTCGTGCGCGGCGAGGCTCGCCCGCGCGATCGGGACGAGCGCCGTGGCCGCGGCCACCACGGCGGCCGTCACCCCCGGGCGTCGGACGGGCAGGGTCGTGGAGCGGTGTCGGGAGAGGTCGACGCCCCGTGCCTCCAGGACCGGGAGGAGCTCGCGGCCGGTCAGGAACGCCTCGCGGAGCGCCTGCCGATCCCCGACCATCGTCGCCAGGCCACCGCTCTGCAGGGCCTGCGCGAACATGCCGGCGTCGAGCACGAAGTGCAGCCACAGCCAGCCACGGATGTCATCCTCGTCCTGCACGGTGAACCCCGCCCGCCGGAACACCGACCGCACCAGCTCCCGCCGGTCCGGAGCCGTGCCGGTCGTCCCGAGCCGCACCGAACGGAGGACGGCGCCGTGCAGGACCCCGTCGGCGTCGAACCCGCCGCCGGCGCCCGGGAACCCGAACAGCACCCGGTCCGCGGCGAGCGGTGCGACCGCGGCGAGGGGTTCGTCCCACACGTTGCCGAGGACCAGCACCGTGGCGTCGCCGATGCGGGGCGCCAGGGTGGCCACGGCCTCCTGCAGCCGGTGGTGGCCGACGCTGAGGACGACCAGGTCGTACGCGTCCGCCGTGTCGACCGACTCGACCAGTCGCGTCGGCGACGTCGATCGGGTCCGCCGACCCAGGGGTCCGCGGCGGCCGTCGATGACGTCGGTCTGCACGGTGTCGCCGTACTCGGCAGCGCGCCCCGGCCGCACCAGGTGGTCGACCTGGTGCCCGGAGTGCTGGAAGGCCTGGCCGTAGATCGTCGCGATGACGCCCCGTCCGAGCATGAGGATCCGCATCAGGCACCTGTCCGCTAGTCTGGAGACGATCTCCACTTGGAAGATATGGAGATTGTTTCCACTTGTCAAGGAGCGCCCGTGCCGGTCGAAGAGCCCCTGCCTGGCGAGAAGCCGATGCGCGCCGATGCCCGTCGGAACCGCGACGCGATCGTGGCCGCTGCCCGGACGGCGTTCGAGCGTGACGAGCAGCTCCGGTTCGACGACTTCGCCGGACGCGCGGGAGTCGGCGTTGGCACCCTCTACCGACACTTCCCGACACGCGAAGCGCTGGCGGCTGCGGTCTACCGGGGTGAGGTCGACGTCCTCTGCCGCCGTGCTCGTGACTCGACGCGACGAGCGGCCGAGAGCCTCGACGACTTCCTGCACGGGTTCGTGGAGTACGTGGTCGACCACGCGGGGCTCGCGCGCACCCTCGCCGCCGTCGTCGACGCCACCACGCAGGCCGAGGGCGGGGGAGACCTGGAGCGGACGCTCGCCGAGCTGATGGCGCGCGCTGCTGCCGACGGCACCATCCGGTCCGACGTCGCCCCCGGGACGGTGCTCATGCTGCTGCACGGCATCGGGGCCGGGATCGATCGCCCCGGGTGGGCGACGGAAGCCCGTGCTGCCGCCGACCTGATCTCCCGAGGGCTCCGGGCCCGCTGATCCGTCAGCGCGGTCGCGCTGCCGGAGCGGTGCGGGCACGGAGCAAGCGGGCACGGAGCAGCACGGCCGCGCTCGCAGTTGCGGCGAGCACGACGAGTGACCACGCCACCGCGCCCACCGCGCCAGCGGGGTGGACCACCGACTGTCCGACCGCGGCCTGCACGGTGAGGAGCACGGTGCCCGCCGCCCACGCGACCGCGACGACGACCACGATCCGCACCTGCGTGGTCGGTTCCGCCAGCCACGGCAGGCGCCGACCGGCGGCGGCGACCAGGAGCGCCACCAGCGGGAGCACCTGCAGGGCGTGCATGCCGACGAAGTGGGCGACCCGGTAGTCGCCGCCGACCGTGCTCCACCCGAGCAGCGGCACCCCGGGTCCGCCGTCCGCGATCCCCACCGTGTGGGCGCCGACGATCCCGTCCGGGGCGCTGAGCTGGGTGGGGGTCGGGCCGGTCATCAGGAACGCGACCCCGATGCCGCCGAGCGCGATGACGGCACCGGCACGGACGGCGACCGTCAGTGCCGGTGTGGGCAGGCGCAGGAAGAACAGCGCGATCGAGGTGACGAAGGTGCAGAGGTAGAGCGTCGTGATCGCCACCGCCATCACCGCCCACACCACCACGTGCACGCTGTTCGACACGTTGAAGTGACTCGTCGTGCCGGTGGCGGCGGCCCACACGATGAGCACCTGTTCCACCACCAGGGCCACGGCGACCACGGTGCCGAGTCGGCGAGCCAGCGTCTGCCACTTCGGCAGGTGGGCGATGAGCCACGCCCACGTGACGGCGTAGAGCAGGATCGACAGCGAGAACTTCAGGGGCTTCATCCACGCCGGTGCTCCGAGGATGGTCCGGGGATCCACGACGAGTCCGACGAGGCAGACCGCGGTGGACACGACCATCAGGCCGGCGACGGCCATGAGTGCCGGGTGCCACGCGACCGCTCGGCGGACGGCGGCGATCACCGGGTCACGCTCCGGGCGTGCAGCAGGGCGGCGGCCACGACGTCGGCGGTGGGGGTCGGGTGCACGCCGAAGGTCTGCTCGAACGCCGACGAGTCGAAGACGTAGGGGTCGGTGTACTGGTACCGCAGCTCGAGCGTCTCGCGGGCGGACGTGTTGAACAGGGCGCCGAAGCGCAGCGTGGCCGACGACATCACGGCCGTGCGAGCGGCGGGTACCCCGGCGAGCTCGACGTACTGCCGCCCGGTCAACGCCGGGGCGGTCGGCAGGTGCCAGGTCCGGCCCGTCGCACGGTCGTCGGTGCCGAGGACCACGAGCGCGTCGCCGATGTCGGTCGTGGCGGTGAGGGAGTGCGGCTGGTCGGCGTCGAGCAGCCAGGTCGGCCGCTTGCCGGCGGCGATCCGATCGACGACGAACCCGTTGAACACGCTCGTCGTCGCCCCGGGGCCGGTGAAGTCGGCGCTCCGCCCGATGGTGACGGCCAGTCCGCGGTCGGCCGCGGTCCGCAGCTGCTCGAGGGCGGCCGCGCGCACCGCACCCTTCCGGCCGGAGGGGTTGATCGGGGTCGCCTCGGTCATCGGCCCGGACACGCGGCCGTAGGCGTAGACGTTGTCGAGGTACACCAGGTGGGTGCCCTCGGCCAGGGCTGCCTCGACGGTGTTGTCGACGATCCGCGGCCACTGGTCGGCCCAGACCCCCGACGAGTACGGCAGGCCGGCGACGAGGTACGCGACGTCGGCGCCGTGCAGTGCGCGGCGGACCGCGGTGGGGTCGAGCAGGTCGGCGATGACGTGGTCGGTGCGGGCGTCGGCGCTCTCGCTCTCGTTGTTGCCTGCCGTTGCTGGTGTCGACGGGCGCCGGCCGACGGACACGGCGGCGACGTCGTGCTCGCGGAGGGCTCGGAGCGTCTCGCGGCCGACGACACCGTTGCCGCCCAGGACGACGTGCAGTGGAGCGGTCATGCGCCGGCCTCGTCCGTGTCGGCGACGGGGAACAGGTCGTGGGTGGCGTCCTGCTGCGCCAGGCGCCGGAGTCCTGCGAAGAGCGGATCGCCGAGGACGGTGCCGATCACCATCAACTCCGCCATCGCGGTCCGGCCGTCGCGGTCCTGCAGCGCGGCGACGTCGGCACGTGCCGCGCTCGCCGCTGCCGACACGTAGGCGTCGAGGTAGTCGTCCGGAGCGTCGAACCCGATCGTGCGCAGCCCGTCGAGTGCCCGGGCCGCGGTCTCGAGTCCCGGGTTGTCCGACGTCGCGCACCAGCCGGCGGCCGACACCCGTTCCTCGATCCGGCTACGGGCCTCCGGGGTCGCCTCGGATTCGGGGGAGCGCGGGGTGGTCATCGCGTACTGGGCGACGGCGAAGACCTCGGCCAGCGGTGCGGTCTCGGCGTCGAGCACGGCCAGGACCTGCTTCGTCACGGCGACCGAGAGCCCGCCGGTCTCCAGGAGGGCCCGCACGAGCCGGACCCGTTCGACGTGCCGGTCGTCGTAGGCGGTCTGGTTCGGCGCCGACTTCTCGCCGGGAGGCAGCAGGCCTTCGCGTTGGTAGTACTTGACGGCGGTGACCGGCGTGGACGCCGCTCGGGCAAGTTCGGATATTCGCACTATCGGAGAGTAGCGGTATCTAGTTATGTCCACAAGGCTCTCGCCTCTGGGTGGGCAGGTGAGGGTGTGTCAACCTGCCAGTCCGCCTGTGTCTGCGCGCAGATCGGCACGCGGGGAATTGTCATGTCATACTCAGCGAAGCAGCACGACCGGCCGTCGGCGGGTCCCTGCTCGCAGGGCTTCGTCTCCTGCACTTGCCGCTCCCAGCAGGTCGAGCACCACGTTCTCCGGTCGATGCGCCGCGCCCTTCCCCGGGGCGTGGCTGCCAGCAGCTCATCGAGCTGTCCGCCCGCACGTGGTCGACGCAGATCCGACGTTCGACGTCGCAGAGAGCACACCATGAAGAAGATCATCACCGCCTCGATCATCGGCGCAGCGGGCGTCGCCCTCCTGCTCGGAGGCGCCGGCACCTTCGCGCTCTGGAACTCCAGCGCCGAGACCGCCGGGGGCACCATCGTCGCCGGCGCACTCTCGATCAAGCCGACCACACAGGCGGCGAGCTGGACCGTCAACGGCGGGTCGCCGCTCTCGACACTGGACGGCTACCCGATCGTGCCGGGCGACGTCGTCACCTACTCGCAGGACATGGTCGTCACCGCGAACGGCAAGGGCCTGAAGGCCACCCTGGCCGTGGACCCGGCCTCGGTCGAGGCCACCTCGACGTCGGCCCCGGCGGACGTCGCACTGGCGAAGTACCTGTCGGCGAACGCGGTGCTCACCGCGTCCGGTGACGGGGTCTCCGGTGCCGCTGCGCCGTACACGGTGACCGGGCAGACCGGCTCGCAGCAGGACGTCCGCGTCGGCGTGACCATCGCCTTCCCGAAGAGCACCACCCCCGGTGTCGAGGACGGCACGCAGAACGGGTCGGTCGACCTCGACGCCATCGCCGTGACCCTGACCCAGGCGTGAGCCGCCGGCGCCGAGGGGGCGCGATGACCGGCTGGCCGACGGCGACGTTGCTCGCCGTCGCCGCGGTGGGGATCGTGGCGGTCGTCGCCATCTCCACCGACGGTGGCACGTTCGCCCTCCTCAGCGCCCGGTCCTCGACCGAGCCCGCGACGATCACCGCCGGGTCCGCGGACCTGTCGCTGAGCAGTCTCGCGCTGCCGTCCGCACCGCTCTACCCCGGTGCCACCGAGTTCGGCGTGGTCACCGCGACGAACACCGGCGACGTCCCCCTCGACCTCGGCGTCGCGACGGCGCGAGCCGGCACGACGACGTCGGCCTCCGGTGTCCGCAGTGACCTGCGGGTGACCGTCGGTGCTGCGACGTCGGCGGCCGTGTGCCGGGCCGGCAGCGTGCGCCCCACGTGGTCCGGCACGCTCGACTCGACCTCGCCGCGGTCCGCAGGCATCGCGCTGCCCCCGGGCGCCGCCGTCGTCCTCTGTCTCGCCGTCGCGATGCCGGCCGATGCAGCCGCCTCGCAGCAGGGCCTCTCCACCGACTTCACCACGACCATCAGCGGGACGCAGGCAGGATCATGACCGACCGCACTCCGCGTCGACGCGTGCTCCTGCTCGGAGCGACGGCGGCCGCGGTCGTCTTGCTCGAACTCGTGAGCGGCGGGACGGCGTGGGCGACGTGGACCGCCCCGGCCCAGTCCGTCCGGGCCGCCGCGACGACCGGCTCCGTCTCGGTCGGCATCCGCGGCGTCGAGGACCTCGCCACGACGTACTCCTCGGCCGCGCTGTCCCGCACGGCGCTCGTCACGGTGTCGAACTCGGGGTCCGTCCCCGCGACCACCTCGCTCTCGCTCGCGGCGACCGCCGGGTCAGCGGTGTCGAGCGCCGTCCGGGTCGACGTCTGGCAGTCCACGAACGCCAACCCCTGCTCCGGTGCTCCGTCGAGTGCGGCGATCACCGGTTCGGGCACGACGATCGCCCCCGTGGTCGCCACCCTCGCCGCCGGCGCGAGCCGTTCGACCTGTGTGCGGACGTCGGTCAGCCAGGGCCAGCGCTTCGACCTCTCCGGAGGCTCGACCACCCTGGACGCGACCGTCACCGCCCGTCAGGGGGCCTGGTTCGGCACCGCGCACGCCCGCGCCGCCCAGAACGTCGCCGACACCGTCACCCCGTCGGTGCCGTCGAAGACCGCCGAGACCGACAGCAGCATCACCGTCACCTGGGCAGCGCCCGCGGACGCCAGCGGCATCGGTTCCTACGCCGTGTACCGGGACGGCGTCCTGGTCAGCGTGACGTCGGCGTCCGTCCGGTCCTTCACCGACACCGGTCTGCAGGTCTCGAAGTACTACGCGTACACGGTGCGAGCGGTCGCCAGCGGGACGGGCGGCCACGCGTCGCCGTCGTCTCCCGGCATCCAGCACGCCACCGGCTGGTACACGTCGACGAGCCGGTACGTCCTGCGGAACGACGCCACCGGCACGTGCGTCGCGAGTGGTGGGTCGGCGTCCGGCTCGCCGATCACCACGACGTCCTGCACGACCAGCGCGACGCAGACCTGGCGCTTCACGCCCGAGGACGACTGGCTCCGGATCACGTCTCCGTCGAACCCGTCGCTGTACTGGGACGCCCCGAGTGACCGCTCCGCCCTGCTCCGTCCCGACAACGACATCAGCGCCCAGAAGTGGACGGCCGAAGCGGTCGGCGCGGGCAGTGGGCTCTTCCGGTTCCGCAACCGGAACGACCTCTGCCTGACGGCGTCGAGCGGGTCCGCCGCCACCAACCCGATGACGGTCGCCGACTGCAGCACGTCCGGACTCCAGCTGTTCTCCCTCCGGGCCACGTCGTGACGACCGCAGTGTTGCAGGCGAAGCCGGAGCGGGAGCCGCAGCCGCAGCCGCAGCCGCAGCCGCAGGGTGCCCGCTGGTCGGGCGCCCTCCGGCTGCTGGGGCAGACGGCCGCGGTCCTGCTCCTGATCGTCGTGGTCGGGCTCGCGGCGCTGGCGATCCTCGTTCCGCGGATCACCGGTTCGGTACCGCTCACCGTGCTGACGAGCTCGATGGAGCCGGGGATGCCACCGGGCACGCTGGCGGTCGTCCGCCCGGTGGACCCCTCGGACATCGGTGTCGGCGACATCGTCACCTACCAGATCCGGGTCGATCGGCCCGGCGTGATCTCGCACCGGGTGGTCGCCGTCGCGATCGGGGCCGACGGCCGCCGTCTGTTCACGTTCAAGGGCGACAACAACTCCGCCGTCGATCCCGAACGGGTCGTCGCCGCGCAGGTCATGGGGCGGGTCTGGTACTCGATCCCCGGCCTGGGGTTCGTGAACACCGCCGTCGCGGGCGACGCGCGCGCCTGGCTCGTGCCGACGCTGGGCGGCGTGATGATCGGCTACGCCCTGCTGCTGGTGATCCGCTCGCTCGCCGTCACCGGAGCCCGCGGAACGTCGCACGGACGTCGTCGACGAGCAGCTCCGGCTGTTCGAGCATCGCGAAGTGCCCGCCGCGCGCGACCTCGTTGAAGAACACCAGGTCCGTGTACCGGCGCGCTGCCCAGCGGCGCGACCGGCGGACGTACTCGCCCGGCATGATGCTCAGGCCGACGGGCAGGGTCAGCGGCTCCTCGACGGTGCCCGGGGTGGCCCAGCCGGTCCGCGTCGCCTCCCAGTAGATGCGCGCCGAGGACGCAGCGGTGTTCGGCAGCCAGTACAGCATGACGTCGTCGATGATCTCGTCGAGCGGGAAGAGCCGTTCGGCATCGCCGTGTTCGTCGTGGGAGCCGCCGACGTCCTGGAACATCGCGTAGATCCACGACGCCAGCCCGACGGGGGAGTCCGCCAACGAGTACCCGATGGTCTGCGGGCGGGTCGACATCTGCTGCGAGTAGGCCGACAGCTCCTGCCAGTAGTGGCCGCTCTCCTGCAGCATCACCCGCTCGTCGGGGGAGGCGTTCCGGACTTCGTCGTCGGTCGGCATGAACAGGGCCATGTTGAGGTGGATCCCGGCGAGCCCGATGTCCCCGGCGGCCTGCAGTGCGGCGAGCTCCGCGGTGACGGTGGCGCCGAGGTCACCGCCCTGGGCGAACCAGTCCGTGTACCCGAGCCGGGACATCAGCACCGACCAGGCCCTCGCGGTCCGGGCGGTGTTCCACCCCGTCGTCGTCGGCTTCCCGGAGAAGCCGAACCCGGGCAGGCTCGGGATCACGACGTGGAAGGCGTCCGCCGCGTCGCCGCCGTGCGCAACCGGGTCGGTGAGCGGACCGATCGCGTGGCGGAACTCCAGCACGGAACCGGGCCAGCCGTGGGTGAGCAGGAGCGGGCGGGCACCGGGGACGGCGGACCGGACGTGCAGGAAGTGGACCTCGAGCCCGTCGATGTGGGTCGTGTACTGGCCCCAGTCGTTCAGCAGTGCTTCGGTCCGGCGCCAGTCGTACTCCGTCGTCCAGTGTTCGACGAGGGCGCGGACCTTCTCGAGTCGGGGTCCCTGCGAGGTGTCTCCGACGGTCTCGGCATCGGGCCAGCGGGTGGTCAGGAGACGGCGGCGCAGGTCGTCGAGTTCCACCTGGGGGACGTCGAGGGTGAACGGGGTGATGGCTGCGGTGTCCGTCATGGGGTCCTCGGCTGCTCGGCGTCAGGGCGGCTGTCCGTCTTGATCGCAGATGATCTTTGCACAAGACGATCTTGTTCCGGTACGGTCTCCGGTATGGACAGTCCGACGTCGACCGACGCACTCCCCGAGATCGACTGGGGTGCCGAAGGGATCGAATCCGAACTCGGGTGGGCGCTGCCGCTGGCGCTCCAGGGCTTCACACGGCTGGGCAGCGAGGCGGTCGCCGACGTGCCGGGTGGTCCCCGTGGTTACCAGGTGCTCGTCGCGATCACCACCGAGGAGCCGTCGTCGCAACTCGGGCTTGCGCAGCGCCTCGGGATCGACAAGACCCAGATGACCTACATCGTCGACGCGCTCGAGGCGGGCGGGTTCGTCGAGCGCCGCCCCGCCCCGACCGACCGGCGAGTGCGGCAGGTCCACCCCACCGACGCCGGCCGTGCCCTGCTCGCCCGGACGCGGTCCGCCCTGCGCGGCGCCGAGGGCGTGCTCATGCGGCACCTCGACGACGACGAACAGACGACACTGCGCCGGCTGCTGGCCCGCGTCGCGCTCACCGCCGGGCTCGGCACCGCCGGACCGGACCAGGCGGACCCCACGTTCCAACACCCCCTCGCCGTCCCGGAGCGATCCCGACGGCGCACCGCGACGACCACGTCGACCACCACTGCAGTGAGGCCCCGCCCATGACCACCACCATCCTCGTCGCCGGCGCCACCGGCGACCTCGGGCACCGCATCGTCCGCGAGCTCACCCAGCACGACGTGCGGGCCCGGGTCCTCACCCGGCCCGGCAGCAGGACCGCCGCAGAACGCTTCGGCGATGACCCCCGTGTCGACGTCGTCGCCGCCGAGTACGGTGACCACGACGCCCTGACCCGGGCCGTGAGCGGGGCCGACGTCGTGGTCTCCGCCGTGAGCGGGACCCGCCCGGTGATCGTCGACGCCCAGCGCGCGCTGCTCGCGGCGACCGTGGCGGCGGGCGTCCGGCGGTTCATCCCGTCCGACTACTCGGCCGACTACCGGCGGATCGCACCCGGCACCAACCGCAACTTCGAGCTGCGGCGCGAGTTCGCCGCCGACCTCGACGCGGCCCCGGTGCAGGCGACCTCGATCCTGACCGGCATGTTCACCGACCTGCTGACCGGCGAAGCCCCGATGATCCTGTCCGGCCGTCGGCTCGTGCTGTTCTGGTCGTCGGCGGACCAGGTGCTCGACTTCACCACGAAGGACGACGTCGCCCGGGTCACGGCCCTCGCCGCGCTGGACGACGATGCTCCGCGGGTGATCGAGATGGCGGGCGACCAGGTCACCGCACGCGACGTCGCACGCACCATGAGCGAGCTGACGGGGGAGCGCTTCCGGCTGCAGTGGGCCGGCACCACCGGCACCCTGTCCGCGATGAGCGCCGTCGGCAGGCGCCTGTCGAAGGACCCCGACGAGACGTTCCCGGCATGGCAGGGGATGCAGTACTTCGTGAGCATGTTCAGTGGGCAGGCGCAGCTGCACCACGTCGACAACGACCGCTACGGCGTGCAGTCGTGGACGAGTGTCCGTGACGTGCTCCGCGCGCACCTCAGCGGACAGGGCCACCCGGCGACGGACTGACGGGCGCGGTGTGCGGTCGTCGGCGGCGGAACAGGAACGCGAGACCGACGACGACGACCGGCACCAGCGCGAGTGCGGCGACCCAGACGAGGACGTCCCACTCCGGTGAGAGCGGCACGCCGAGCGTGCTCGACGAGGTCCGCCACACCTGGTCGCCGGGCCCCTCGTGCTCGTCCATCCCCGTGACCGGGAACAGCAGCGCCGTCACGATCGCCCAGCCGACCAGCACCACGACGGCGATCAGCGTCCAGGGACGCGTAGCGGACGGGGCGGACATCTGTGTCACCGGACCGCAGTCCGCGAGCGCTCGGCCCGGGTGCCCCACCACGTGGCGACCAAGGCTGCGGCTCCCAGTGCGAGCCCGACGACGCCTGATCCGAGGCACGGGATGAGTGCGAGGCCCAGGCCGATGTTCGCGCCGCCGCCCTCCGGGCCGTAGGACGCGTCGTACATCAGCGCCCCGACGCCGAGGAACCCCACGGCGAGGAGCACGGTGCTGACCCAGTGGAGCGTGCGGGTTGTGGTCATGGTGGTCGTTCCCCTCGGAAGTGCGGTTGACGAATCCTCGCACGGCTGTTCCGCCGCACATTCCTGGAGCGGCATCAGTCGATCGGCACGCGGCCGGCTCGGGCCGCCCGGACGATCTGCCACACGCAGACCGCGAGCACGACGGCGCCGGTGACAGCCGCGACCCACGTGCCGGCGACACCGATCATCGGCGTGGTCGTGCAGTAGCTCGTCGCTTCTCCGGGAACGGCATCGGCGCAGGTGGTCGTCGGGATCAGCGTCAGCATCGACACCGTCACGGTGACGACCACCGCGACCGTGGCCCACCCCACCACTCGTTCCACCGTGCGCTCCGTTCTGCCTGCCATCGGTGGCTCAACCATCCCGCACGACGGACCGGACCGGTGTCTCGATCCGGCAACGAATCGGCCGTGCCGACAGGCGGACGGGAGGCCCGGTGCCAGCTGGCACCGGGCCTCCAGTCCGTCAGCCGCTCGCGGTGACCGCATCGCTCACGCCACGACGGCGGCCGGCGGCACCGGTCCGACGATCGCCGCGACGTCCCGTCGCCGTGCGGCGCCGGTCCGCACCCCGTGCGCCACCGACAGGGACACGGCTGCGGCGACGATCCACGCACCCAACGTGAGGAGCGCGCCCGTCGCGCCAGCCCCGTCGAAGTAGCTGAACCCCGTGACGGCGCCGAACGCGGCACCCGGCGGGAGGGCCTGTCCGACGGTGGCGAGCACGGGTGGCAACAGGTGGGTGCTGATCGTCGCACCGCTCGTCGCGTTGCCGAGGGTTGTGAAGAGGAGCGTCGAGACGATCACGCCCATCGGTCCGACGATCGAGGTGATCGCCATCGTGGACAGCGAGACGGCGACGGCGAGGAGCGAGAGCACCACGATCACGGCGCCCGTCGCTGCGGGGACGGCGCCGTCGATCGGCCCGGCGATGACGGCGACCACCGCGGCTGCGGCGATGCTCCCCACCACCGTGACGACGATCCGGGTGCGGAGCCGAGCGAGGGCGCCGAGTGAGTTCATGACCTGCGCCAGGATGAACGCCGCCAGGGTCGTGCCGAAGACCAGGTAGAACCCCGCGATGCCCTGGGCATCGTTCGTCGCGAGCGGGACGACGTCCTGTGTGCTGGTGACGGAGGCACCGGCGCCGGCCGCGACCCCGGAGAGCATCGTGGTCGCGGCGGTCGTCGCGCTCCGTCCCTCGGCGCCTGCCGTGTACAGGGACCAACCGTCGCTGCCGGGGACGAGGGCTGCGACCGCGTCGCGGGACCGGACGAGGTCGCGTGCGTCGGAGGGGGAACCGGCGGTGCGCACGTCGGCGCGGTCGCCGAGCGCCTCGCCCGCCGCGTCGGCCACCTGGGTGCCGACGACGGCGATGGGCAGGTGGTGGGGTGTCGGGGCCTTCTGCAGGCCGATGTACAGGCCGGCGAACGCTCCGGCGACGGTCATCGCGACCAGGACCTGGGTGACGAGGACGGGCAGCACCCGGCGGACCGGGGGGAAGCCGGCAGACTTCGCAGCGCTGTTAGTAATCGATTCATTACTCATGGAATCGGATGATACCCTCGCGGCATGACGACAGCAAGGGGTCCGGTCCAGAAGGGTGCGGAGCGCATGGCCGGCAGCCAGCGGCGCGAGGCCACCCTGACCGCGGCGGCCGCCGTGTTCGCCCGGCAGGGGTACCACGGCGCGACCACGGAGCGCATCGCCCAGGCCGCGGGCATCAGCCAGCCGTACGTCGTCCGGATGTTCGGCTCGAAGGAGAACTTGTTCCTCGCCGTCGTCGACGGGTGCCTCGAAGCCGTGCTCGACGCGTTCCGGGCGGCGCTCGACGACGGGCAGCCGGGCACCGTCGCGTCCCGCCTCGGCGCTGCCTACCGTGCGCTCGCGACCGAGGACGGCGTGCACCTCATCGTGATGCAGTCGTACATGCTCGGTGCCGACCCCGTCGTCGGACCGGTCGCCCGAGGCGGCTTCACCCGGATCCTGCACTTCCTGGTCGAGGAGGCCGGGCTGTCGGAGTCCGCGGCGGAGTCGTTCCTGGCCAAGGGGATGCTCATCAACACGCTGCTCGGCATCCGGCTCGGGGACCAGGACGACCCGCTCGCGCAGCGGTTCACCCAGACGGTGTTCGACCCGGAACCCGCAGGACCCGGGCCGACCGACCGCTGACCAGACCCGTCGTCAGGCGACGCGCTCGACCCGTTCGACGAGCTCCCTGACGGCGTCCGTCGCGCTCGGGCGCTGCGCGGTCTCGTCGCCCAGTCGCCGTGCCGCGGCGAAGTGACTGCGCTCCGCGAGCATCCGGTGCACCGCAGGACCGACCGCCGACGGCTCGTCGACCACGACCGCGACACCGGCCTCGGCGGCACGGGCGGCGTTGATGAACTGGTCCGCGCCCTGCGGGAGCAGCACCATCGGCACGCCCACGCTGGCCGCGGCGAGCACCGTGCCGGCGCCGGCCGCTGCGACGACCAGGTCCACGCCCTCGAGCAGCTCGCGCATCGGGCGGAACGGCACGAAGTGCACGTGCTCGCTGTCGTCGAGGCGCTCGCCGATGACCCCGACGGTCGCCACCAGGTCGGCCTCGTCGGGCTGGAACCCGTCGAGGATCGCCGTCAGCAGCGCGGCGTCGCCGAAGACCGTGCCGAGGGTGACGAGCACCCGCGGTCGTCCTCCGCGCACCGAGACCGGTGCGAGCGGCTCGGCGGCGGCGGTGTCGGGTCGGCTGTGCGGTTCGGAACGGAACGGGATCGTGACGGGCGGCTGCGTCCACCCGGGTGCCTGCAGCGACACCGGCGTCGGGTCGAGCAGGGCGATGGGCGGGGTGGGCACCACTGCTCGCTCGGCGTAGCGGGGGAGGACGAGCTCGGCCATCGGGCGGCGGAACTCCTCGGGGACCTCGGGGCCGAAGGCGACGATCGCGTACGGCACGCCGAGTTCCGCGGCGACGAGCGGTCCGACCAGGTCGACGGCGTCCGCGACGACCACGTCGGGCGCCCACCCGCGCGCTGCGCGCTCGGCGTCGTCGGCGGTCAGGTCGACGCGGGTGCCAGCGAAGAACTCGGCGACGGCCGCCGGTTCGGGCCGGTTCGCGGGGTCGCTGCCGGGGATGCGGCGGGCCACCTCGGCGAACAGGTCGGGAGGCATGGGTCCGGCCGCCAGGACCGGCACCGTGGGCAGTTCGGTCGCCATGGGCTCGCGCATCCCACCACTGGTGAGCAGGGCGACGTCGTGGCCGGCCGCCTGTGCGGCACGGGCGAGCGGGACGAGGGGCAGGAGGTGTCCGAGTGCGGGGACGCCGGAGAAGAGGATGCGCAAGAGGGGTCTTCCTGGTTCGGGGTCAGTCGGCGGCGAGGACGAGCGGGATGCTGCGTCTGCGTCCCGCGAGGAGGGGGATCGTGCCGGCGGCCACCATGAGCACGAGGCTCACGAGGGCGGCCGGAAGGGCGGCTCGCAGACCCAGGTGGGGCTGCGTGCCGGGGACGGTGACCGCGAGCGCGACGGCTTGTCCGCAGCCGGTCAGCACGAGGACGACGGCGGCGACGAGGACCGCGGTGCCGACGAGGATGACGGACTCCCAGGCTGCGCGGGCGAGCACGGTGGCGCGGGACCCGCCGGCGGCCTCGACCAGCGCGGCCTCCTGCTCGCGGGTGCGTCCGGCCATCAGGACGGTGGCGGCCGCGCCGAAGAGCGAAACGAGCAGCGGCCCGCCGAGCATGAGCAGGACGCTCTGCAGGTCGAGTCCACCACCCGATGACGACCCCGTGGTCCGGTGCACGGCGTCACCCAGGGTGTCGAAGCCGGCGAAGAGGCTTCCGGGCAGGGCGATCGTGATGACGAGCGCGCTCACCGTGGCGCTGCTCCGGTCGACGGAGAACGCGGCGGCGTTGCGTGCGAGGAACCACGATGCCGATCGGTGCGTGGGCACCACCGCGGTCCATGCCCGGAGGGCGACCGGGAACACCGCGTGGCCGATCGCGGTGCAGGCCGCCGTCAGGAGCGGCCCGATCAGCAGCACCTGGCCACCGGTCCGGACGCCGGCGTCGACGATCGAGCTGGTCAGGAGCCCGGCGAGCAGCAGTGCGACGGCACTCGCGGCCCAGCGGGTCCAGGTCGTCCGGGTGCGGACGGACTCGGGCTCCCGCAGGACCTCGATCGGGCGGACGAGACCGGCTCGGCGCGACGGCCGGAGACTGCTCAGGACGACGACGAGCGTCACCGCGAGCACGACCGCGACGGCGCTGGTCGGTCCGAACCCTTCGTCGAGGTCCCGGAGCCCGTCGGACTCCGACAGCCCGAAGTGCAGGAACGCCGGCACGAACGGGGCCACGACGAGGCAGCCGATCGTGCTGCCGACCAGTGCCACGACGGCGAGCTGCAGCCGGACGACGACCGTGACCGTGCGGGACGGCACCCCCACCAGCTGCCAGAGCGCGTAGCCCCGCCGCTGCAGGTCGATCGTCAGGCGGGTGACGCTGCCGAGGACGGCGGTGACGGCGATGATCGTCAGCACGACGACGAGCGAGGCGAGCGTGGCGAGGCCGCCGGCCCGGAGCAGGTCCGTCGGCCTGCCTGACCCGATGAGCGCGAAGCCGGTCTCGAGCATCCCGGCCGCGATGGCGGCAGCCGCCGCGGTGGCTGCGCTGACGACGAGTGCGCCGATCCAGATGCCGGCGTTCTGCCGCAGGTCGCTCAGGACGAGTCGGAGCACGTCAGGCCTCCTGCGCGGCGGCGGTCAGTGCTTCGAGGACCGCGGCGGCGTCCGGGTGCGCCAGCTCGCGGTGCACGGCCCCGTCGCGCAGGACGAGCACACGGTCGGCACGCGCAGCCGCTTCGAGGTCGTGCGTGACCATCACCACTGACCGGTCACCGTCGGCCACCCGGCGCAGCAGGTCGAGGACCGCGTCACCGGCGGTGGTGTCGAGGGCGCCGGTCGGCTCGTCGGCGAACACGACGTGCGGTTCGGACGCCAGGACCCGGGCGATCGCGACCCGCTGCTGCTGCCCGCCGGACAGCGCACCCGGTCGGTGGTCCCCGCGGTCGGCGAGTCCGACCGAGGCGAGCGCGGCGTCGACCTGGGCCGCGGAGACCGGCCGGTGGGCGAGGCTGGCGGGCAGCGCGATGTTCTGCCGCGCGGTCAGCGACGGGATGAGGTTGAAGGACTGGAACACGAAGCCGACCGTCGAACGCCGGACCGCCTGCAGTTGCTTCGGTCGGAGGGTCTCGAGGCGTTGCCCGGCGATCGACACCGATCCGCTGTCGTAGGGCTCGAGGGCGGACAGGCAGTACAGCAGCGTCGACTTGCCGGAGCCGCTGGGGCCGACGACGGCGACGAACTCGCCCGGCAGCACGGACAGTGAGACACCCCGGAGCACCGGGACCCTCGACTGTTCCGGCCCGGGGAACGACTTCGTCAGGTCGTGTGCCTGCAGGAGGGGTTCGGTCATGGTGTCAGTCCGTCTCGTTCTCGTCGTCGTTCTCGGATGTCGGACCGCAGGATGCCGAGGACCCGCGCGTACCGACGCTCCTGGTAGATCCCGTGCACAGCGGCGAGCAGGACGGCCGTGACCACCCCGGCGGCCAGGGACCCGG
The DNA here is from genome assembly GCF_003234735.1 of Curtobacterium sp. MCLR17_040. Lineage (NCBI taxonomy): Bacteria > Bacillati > Actinomycetota > Actinomycetes > Micrococcales > Microbacteriaceae > Curtobacterium > Curtobacterium sp. MCLR17_040. The sequence continues at coordinate 246,042 of NZ_QKTE01000003.1, forward strand.
ACTGCGCCCACGTGCTCGCGGTCAGCAGTGCCGCCCCGGCACCGGCGACGATGCAGTTCACGACCGCGATCGCGCTCGACAGCGTGAAGAACACCCCGCGCCAGGACAGCCGGAGCCCGATGTCGAGCAGCTCGTTCGGCGCGATCCGGTCCTCGGGCACCGGGAAGTACCGCGGGGCGCCGGGCAGGATCGTGCCGTACCAGCGGCGGATCCGCTGCATCGCGGCGAGGGCGACCACGTCCTCCAGCGAGGTCTGGACGAGTCGCTCGTAGGTGAAGACCCCGAGCAGCACGACGACCGGGATCACCACGGCGAGGTAGCCCGTGGCGAAGTCGGTGTCGGCCAGGAACCCGAACGCCACCAGGGCGCTCGACAGTGTCGTCAGGTAGATCGCGGCCCGGGTCGACGACTCCGAGACGGTGATGCCGCGCGCGGTCTGGAGCACGAAGTGCTCGGTCACGAGCGCCGTGAAGAACGCGCTCGGCGCGTCCGGCAGCCGCGCGGCCGCGTGGTCGGCGGTGTCGGCGGTGTCGTCGGCGGAGCCTTCCGGCATGGGCGCCTCCCGGTGGTCGTGGTGGCGGCGACCCGGTGCGGAGTCGCCGCCACGAGGCTCGCAGCTGGTCCACTCACGGCGCATCCGTTGCGTGACGTAACCCGTGCCTCCAGGCCGTGGGCCGGTGCGTCAGTCCGTCGGACCGGACGCTGCCAGCGCGGCCGCCAGCTCGGTGCGACTCGTCACGCCGAGCTTGGGGAACACCTTGTACAGGTGGGTGCTGACGGTGCGGTGCGACAGGTAGATGCGGTCCGCGATCTCGCGGTTCGTCATGCCGGCGGCGGCGAGCCGCGCGATCTGCAGCTCCTGGGGTGTGAGCCGTTCGCGTGTCGGCGCCGTCGTGCTGTCGGCCCGTTCCGGGGCCTCGCCGGCTGCGCGGAGTTCCGCCGCGGCGCGGGCTGCGAAGCCCGCGGTGCCGGCGGCGTCGAACGCGTGGAGCGCCTCGCGGAGGTGCAGCCGTGCCTCGACCACCCGGCGCTCGCGGCGGAGCCACTCGCCGAACAGCAGCTGGGTCCTCGCCAGTTCGACCGGGGCGTCGGCGAGGCGACCGGCCTCGATCGCGCGGGCGTAGAGGGGCTCCGGGTCCGCGCCGCCCGCGCCGTCGGTGTCGGTTCCCGTCGAGTCCGTGCCCTCGGCGAGCAGGGCCCGGCTCCGCACGACGAGGGCGGTCAGGTGCGCGGACCCGGTGGTGCGGGCGACCGCCTCGGCCTCGGCGAGGTTCTCGACGACCGACCCGGGTCGCCCGCCCCGGACCGCGGCCTCGGTGCGGTCGGCGATCGCCCACAGGGACCGGGTCGCGTGGACGGTCATGTGTGTGAACTCGATCTGGGCGTCCCGGTGGCGCCGCTGACCGAGGGCGACGAGTCCCGCTGCCCACCGCGCGTCGGCGCTGGCCAGGGCGAGCCGCCCGCCGTGCGCGAACTCCGAGCCCTCGCGCAGGGCGGCCAGCGCGGCCTCGTCGTCGCCGAGCAGGGCGTGGCCCCGGGCGAGCGTGGCGTAGGCCATCCCGGCGATGAGCGGGAGCTGGACGTCGCGGGCGATGCGGACGGCGTACTCGGCGTCGGCCAGCCCGTCCCTCACCCGCCCGCGCAGCATGAGCACCGTCGCCCGGCCGCGGAGCGCCTGGGTCTCGTCGGCGACGGCGCCGAGCTGGTGTGCACGCTCGTACGCAAGCTCCCAGCACGTCAGCGCGGTCTCGAGGTCCTGCTGGGACTCGGCGGCGATCGCGAGGGACGCCATCGCGAGCGGCTGCTCGGTGAGCTGCGGCACCAGGTGTGCGAGTTCGGTGCGCAGGTGGTGGGCGGAGCCGAGCGGCGCCAGCACGGCGAGGGCCACCGACTTCAGCGGGCTCGCCGAGCGTGTCGCGAGCAGGGCCGCCTCGATGTCCTTCCACTCCGGTCGCGGCAGGTTGCGGCCGCGGGCGTTGAGGGCCGCCGCCCAGAGCACCCGCACGAGCCGGTCCGCGTGCTCCGGGCCGGCGAGCACGGGCCGGATCCGGCGGAGTTCGATGCGCGGTCGACCGGCAGCACCCGTGGTCAGGCTCAGCACCGTCTGCGTGACGGCGGTCTCGGTGACCGTCTCGGGGTCGGCGGCGAGGGAGTCGACCTGCTCCAGGAGCTCGATCGCCTCGGCCGTCATGCCGGCGGCCCGTGCGGTCTCGGCAGCCCGGCCCAGCCGACGTGCCCGACCGGTGACCCCCTGCGACAGGGTGGCCGCACGCTCGTAGGCCCGGACCGCCTCGGGGCGGGCACCCCGCTGTGCCGCGCGGTCGGCGGCGGTCTCGAGGTCAGCGGCGATGGACTCGTCCCGCTCGAACGTCGCCGAAGCCCGGTGCCAGGCGGCGCGCATGCCGTCGGTGACCACCGACGCGAGTGCCCGGTGCGCCGCGGACCGTGCAGCGGCCGAGGCGTTGCCGATCACCGCCGAGCGCACGAGCGGGTGGCGGAAGCGCAAGGAGACGAGGTCGGTGCGGAGGAGCCCGAGTTCCTCGAGCGGCTCGAGGTCGTCGACCCCGAGGTCCATCGTGCGGGCCGCCGCCATGACGTCCTGCAGGCCGGCGTCGTCGGCCGCCGCGGCGAGCAGCAGGAACGAGCGGCTGCCGGACGGGACGGCGGCGACCTGCTCGAGGAACGCCTGCTCGAGCCGCCGCGTGGTGGGGAGCCGGGACGCGATGGTGGCCGGGCCGCCCGTGGTCCAGGTGACGGGCAGTTCGTGCAGGGCGAGTGGGTTGCCGCCGGCCTCGGCCAGCACCCGTCGCCGGACCGAGGTGGACAGGGTGCCGGCGTGGGCGTCGAGCAGGGCCTCGGCGGCGTCGTGGGCGAGCGGTCCGAGCTCGAACCGCGTGAAGCTGCACGGGGGCACGGCGTCCGGGGCGTGTCCGGTCCGGACCGCCGCGATGACGACGACCGGGGTGTGCGTGAGCCGGCGTCCCACGAAGTCGAGCACCTCGGTGGTGGACCGGTCGAGCCACTGCAGGTCCTCGGCGCGGACGAACACCGGACGGTGCGACGCGGCCTCCTCGAGCAGCCCGAGCGTCGCGGTGCTCACCAGCAGGCGGTCCGGACTCGGGCCGTCCTCGACCGCGAGGGCCGTGAGCAGTGCGGTGCGCTGGCGCGGCGGCAGGGCGGACGCGAAGGGGAGCAGTGGGTGGAGCAGCTCGTGCAGGCCGTCGAAGCCCACGCTGTTCGCCCCCTGGATGCCGGTGCAGGTCAGCACGCGGAAGCCGGTCCGCCGCGCGTGCCGCTCGACGGCGGCGAGCAGCGTCGTCTTGCCGATGCCCGCCTCACCCTCGACCAGGACCGCGGCGCCGCGCTCTGCCGCTTCATCCTCGGCCGCCCCGTCCGCAGTCACCGCCGCGGCGTCGTCGAGCAGGCGCGTGAGGGCCGCGAGTTCGTCCGCGCGGCCGAACAGTGCACGGTCGGGGAGCGGCGGTGACACGGCTCGTTCGGCGTCCACACGCTGCCCTTCGCTCGTTTAGGTGATCTTTCACCTAAGTTACGTCGCGCTGGTGCGTGAGGGCAAGCGGAGCTAGGGGTGGTCGGCCGGTCGGGGCAGGGTGCCGTGCTCGAGCACTGACTCGTACACGCGCTCGAGCACGTCGGCGAAGCCCGCCAGCTCGTCCTCGCGCAGGTCGCTGAAAAACATGTCCTTGACGAGTTCGGTGTGGCGCGGCGTGGCTTCGCGGAGCGTCCGCCAGCCCGTGTCGGTCAGGGCGACGGCGGTGGTGCGCCGGTCGTGCTCGCTCCGACGGAGTTCGAGGAACCCGCGTTCGGCCATGCGTTTCGCGTGGTGCGAGGCACGGCTGCGCTCCCACCCGATGCGGGTCGCCAGGGCCGACATCGTCATCTCGCCGCCCGGCTCGCTCGTGAGGGCGACGAGGACGTCGTAGTCGGCGAGCGAGATGTCGCTGTCGGCGCGCAACTGCCGGTTCATCTCGTACCGCAGGCGCAGCTGGAGCTTCATGTAGGCGTACCAGGTCCGCACCTGCTCGGCGCTCATGTAGGCGTACGGGGACTCCGGGGGCACCTCGTGCTGCATCGACATCGCCCGTGTCCTCCTGCCTCGCCCACCGTCCAGACGCCCGACCATCATCGCAGGGTGCGTGACACTGCGGCGGGTCGGGCGTCTGCGTGTGGGTTCAGCTGGTCAGCAGCGTGTAGACCTTCGCGATGCGGTCACCCTCGACGAAGCAGATGTCCATCCCGGACACGACGGGCGGCGCTCCCTCCGGTCCGAAGTGCCAGGCGAGGTACCCCATCCCGTGGTTCTCGTAGACCGGGCCGGCCGGCGAGAACACGAAACCGGGAGCCTCGTCGAGCAGGCGCTGCGCCTTGGTGTGCAGGGCGTCGTGGCCGGTGACGACCTCGTCGGGGTCCAGGAACTCGACGTCGGGGGCGTAGGTCCGCTCGATGGCGGCGCGGCGGCGGTCCGGGTCGCGTTCCCCGAACACCTCGAACAGGTTGGCGTGCATGAGCGATTCGAGCGGTTGCGACATGGTGTCTCCGTCGGTGGTCGGTGGTCGGTGGTCGGTGGTCGGTGGTCGGTGTCGGTGTGCGGTGGCGGTCTCAGTCACGTGTGCGACGGGGACCGGTCGGTCCAGTCGAAGACGAGGTCCCGGTGGGCGATCGCCCACGCGCCCTCGACCCGGACGAACCGGTCGAGGTAGCGGATGGACATCGTCAGGAGCACCCGCTCGCCGCCGTCGTGCAGGACGTGGAACGCGACGCAGTACGTCTCGCCGTCGGCGGTGTCGGGCCCCGTGAACCGGATCGTGGACTGGCCGTTGAGGTACGTCGTCACGTCGTACCGGGCGATCAGTCCGGCGAACGTCTCGGCCAGGTGCGCTCGACCGTGGATCGTGTCGACCGGCTCGTGCGAGGAGGGGTCGCCCTCGTACAACACGACGACCCCGTCCTCGGTGAACACGGACGCCTCGAGCACGGCGTCGCGTCGGTCGGCCCCGCGGGCGTAGGTCGCCAGCAGCGTCCGGATCTCCTCGCGCGCGACGAGCGTCTCGAGCGTCTCCGGGGTGCTCGCGCGGGCACGCTCCTGCTCAGGCAAGGGCGGCACGGAGCGACGCGGTGGCGAGCATCAGCGCGTGCTTCGCGGCCTCGGTGTCGTGCAACGCGTTCACCATCACGAAGTCGTGGACGATGCCGCCGAAGCGGGCGTTCGTGGCCTTGACGCCGGCTTCGCGCAGGCGTGCCGCGAAGGCCTCGCCCTCGTCGCGGAGCACGTCGGCCTCACCGGTGATGACGAGGGTCTCCGGCAGCGTCGCGAGCACCTCGAGCGGTGCGCGGAGCGGCGACACCGTGGGCAGGGCGCGCACGGCCTCGTCGGTCGTGTACTGGTCCCAGTACCACTGCATGCCGGCGCGGGTGAGGAAGTAGCCGTCGGCGAACTCCTCGTACGAGCCGGTGTCGAACGCGGCGTTCGTCACCGGGTAGAAGGCGACGAGCTTCACGAACTCGACGTCCCCGCGCTCGGCGGCGAGGAGCGCCAGGGCGATCGCCATGTTGCCACCCACCGAGTCACCCGAGACCGCGAAGCGCGAGGCGTCGAGCCCCTTCTCGCCGCCCTCCTCGACGACCCACTGCGCCGCGGCGTACGACTGCTCGAGCGCGACCGGGTGGCCGACCTCGGGGGAGCGGTCGTACTCCGGGAACACGACGGCGGCGTTCGACCCGATGGCGAGGTCGCGCACCAGGCGGTCGTGGGTGTGGGCGTCGCCGAAGACCCAGCCGGCACCGTGCACGTAGAGGATCACGGGCAGGTTCGCGGTGGTGCCGGCCGGCTTGACCAGACGGATCTTCACGGTGCCGGTGGGACCGCCCTCGATCTCTAGCCACTCCTCGTCGACCTCGGGCTTGAAGATCGGGGAGTCCTGCACGGAGTCGACCGCCTTGCGTCCCTCGGCGGGCGGCAGGTCGTTCAGGAACGGCGGGTTCGACGTCGCGTCGACGAACTCCTGGGCGGCGGGCTCCAGGGCGATGTGCTTCGGGTTTCCGGTCATGGTGGGCTCCTCGTGGATCGCTGGTGACGGATGGTGCGTGGCGTGCTCCACGCTGACAGGAGGCCCGTCCCGGCAGCATCCGTCAGGTGACGTATCCGGAACCCAGCGTCCAGAGCCGCTCCGCGTCACCGTGGTCCAGCGCGTACCGCGCGTACCGCGCAGGCGGCGCAGGCGGCGCAGGCGGCGCAGGCGGCGCCCGGGGTGGCGGCCGCGGGCTAGCGGCGAGTCGCTGCCGCCAGGGCGGCGGTCATGCCGGCCCGGTCGTGCCGCACGCCGTACGCCGGCTGGTAGCGTTCGTACCGCCAGCCCTCGCTCAGCGGTCCCACGTCGACCACGTCGAACCCGAACCGGTCGAGCAGCTCGGTGACAACGGCCTTCGCGTCCGCATCGTCCCCGGCGACGGTCAGGGCTCGGCGCCACGGCGTTCCGGCGGGGGACCCGTCCGTGGTGACGTCGGCGGCGCCGAGGTTGTTGAACGCCTTGATGACGCGAGCATCCGGCAGCGACTGCTGGAGCAGCTCGGAGGTGGTCGGCACCGCGCCCTGCTCGAGCTCGTCCACCGGTCCGAAGAACTCCGGGTAGTAGTTGCCGGTGTCGACGACGACCTTGCCCGCGAACGCCTCGGCCGGCAGGTCCCGGTAGCCGTTGATCGGGATCGAGACGACGACCACGTCACCGGCCCGGGCGGCGTCGGCGACGGTGGCTGCTCCGGCACCGGGGGAGAGCTCGTCGATCAGGGACTCGAGCGTCTCGGGCCCGCGGGAGTTCGCGAGGACGACGTCGAGACCGACGGCGATCGCGCGGCGGGCGATCTGCGCGCCGACGTTGCCGGCGCCGATGATGCCGAGGGTCTCGAGGGGGGTGCTGGTCATGGTCCGTGCTCCTGACGTGGTGCGGGTGGTGTCCCGCCAGGATCCGTGGTCCGGCCGGTCGGGGGCATCCGTCGGACGACGTAACCGCACCGCGGCGGCGTCGTCCGACGGGTGCTGCCCCGGCTACCGGATCTCGAGGTCGTACAGCGAGTAGCCGTACGGGGTCGCCCGTTCGACACCTCGCACGCGGACGTACCGCCACGAGCCGTCCAGGGCGTGCCGGTCGGTCCCGCCGTCACCGTTGGTCTCGGTGGCGAGCGTCGTCCACCCGTCGTCGCCCGCGTTCCGCGCCTCGATCCGGTAGGAGCGTCCGAAGGCGTCCTCCCACCGGAGCACCGCGCCGTGCAGGCGGTGCGGTGCGCCGAGGTCGACGGCGAGCCACTGGTCGTCGGTGTGCCCGCTCGCCCAGCGCGATCCCGGGTCGCCGTCCACGGCGTTGTGCGCGGGCACGCCGTCGCCCTCGTCGGCCGATGACGACACGGTCGCCCGTCGTGCCAGGTCCGGCGTCGGTTCGCCCTGCGTCGAGGTGACGCGGAGCGCCCAGAGCGAGACGCCGAACGCGGTGTGCCGGCGGTCCGCGACGACCCGGACCCAGCGGCCGGTGACGTCGTCGCCCTCCAACCGGTGGGTCACCTCGCCGCCGGTCCCGTGGGCTTCTTCCGCGACGGTCCGCCAGGGGGCGTCTTCGTCGTCGCGGACCTGGACGCGGTAGGCCTCGGCCCACGCGGCCTCCCAGTCGAGCTGCACCTGGTCGATCGGCACGACCTGCCCGAGGTCGACCGCCAACCACTCACCGTCGCGTGCTGCGCTGGCCCACCGGGTCCGGTCGTCGCCGTCCACCGCGTTGCCGCCGGACAGGTCGCCGCGCTCGTCCGACGAGGTGGTGACGGGCTTGCCGGCGGCCACGTCACGAGAGCGGGCGGGTGCCGTTCCGCCGTCGTCGTCACCGTCGGTCGCCTCGGCGAGGGTCGTGACGGTGGCCGTCCCGGATGCTCCTGGCACCGTGGCCGTGACCGTCGCGGTCACGCCGCCCTCGGTCGCTGCGGTGACGACGCCGTCCGGTTCGACACTTCCGCCGCCGTCGACGGCCCACTCCGGGCGGTCCGCGGCGAGCCGCCCGCCGAACCCGTGGCGGTCGAACCCGTAGGCCGCCATCCGGACCGTGTCACCGGCGCGGACGGTCGTGGTGCGTGGTGCGACGAGCACGTCCTCGACGTCGACGGTCGAGGCCGCCGGTGTGCCGGACACGTGCACCTCCCAGATGGAGTACCCGTACCCGGTGAGGCGGTCGGTCAGGTGCAGGCGCACGAACCGGGCGGTCTCGCCCACGGGCACCGTGTCCGCGTCGGCGGTGGTCTTGTCGACGATCCGCACGTCGCGCCAGGGGTCGTCGGCGGTGTCCCGGACCTGCAGCACGTACCGTGCGGCGGCGGCGTTCTCCCAGTCCACCCGCACGGTGTCGACGTCGGTCAGCCGCCCGAGGTCGATCGTGTAGTCGACCTCGTTCACACCGTGCGCGCTCTCCCACCGGGTGCTGCGGTCCCCGTCGACGGCCTTCCCGGCGACGTTCCCGCCGTCCGAGGAGCTCGCGTCGACGTCGGCAGCCGCTGCGGCGTCGGGGATCGACGTCACCGAGGCGACGACCGCCGAGCCCTCGACACCGCCACCGGTCGCGACGACGTACCCGGAGCCCGCGGCGGTGGTCGTCACGGTGCCGTCGGTCCCGGCGCTCCCGGCGCCGGTGTACGACCAGGTGACGTCGGCGGGCAGGGCCGCCGGGTCGCCGTACTGGTCGTGGCCGGCGGCACGGAACCGCTGTGGCGTCCCGACGACGAGCCGGTCGAAGCCGGGCGTGACGTCGAACCCGGTGAGGACCGGTGCCGGTGCGACCCGGAAGGCGTACGACCCGTGCACCCCGCCGATCGTGGCGGTGACCGTCGCCTGCTCCGCGCGCTCCGATGCGCGGTGGAGGCCATCGGCGCTGATCGTGCCGGTGTCGGTCGACCAGGTGACCTCGTCCAGCGCGACGGTGGCGCCGTACTGGTCGTAGCCGGTGGCGGTGAAGGTCGTGGTCGCGCCTGGGACGATCGTCTTCGGGGCGCCCTGGGTGCTGACGACCACCTCGGTGAGCCGCGCGTCCAGGTGCGACGTGATCTGCGTCTGGGCCGGGACCGCGATCTGGCCGATCACCTCGGTGCCCTCGTAGACGTCGTACGTGTGCTGCACGGTGTCGGGGTTGTCGAGCACGTAGCTGATCGTGCCGTCCGGTGCGCGGAACACCTGGCTCAGCGGGTCCGAGGTGTGCCGGTCGGTGACCTCGGTGCCGACGGTCCGGTTCGACATCGCCTGGTGGTAGACGAGGCCAGCCATCGACTGTCCGGTCACGGCCGGGTCGTCGGCGGCCCACAGTGCGGCGTGCACGTCGGCGTAGGTGTCCGGGTCGTACTGCCCGAGGAACCCGAGCACGACGTTGCCGAGGGCGTCACCCATGCCGCTGAACACCCGTGCGGCGTGCTCGGTGTCCTCGCCCGGGGTGTGGTCGGTGAGGTCGACGCCGTACAGCTGGTCGATGGTCGCGGTGTCGGCGCGGAAGTCGTCCACCAGGAACGGCATCAGCGGGGACGGCGTCGGCCAGTCCTGGGGCTTCCGGTCGGCGGTGGGACCGTCGAGCTCAGTGGGCACCAGCGAGTCGGGCAGGTTCTCCGGGGTCCAGTACCGGTCCGGGAACACCACCCGTCCGTCGTCCTCCACGCTCACCAGCAGGGTGTCGGTGGCCGGGACGTACAGGGGGTTCGCCGCGGTTCGTCGGGTGATGTACCCGGGGTGGTTCGTCTCGACCGCGCGGATCGCGTCCTGCAGCTCACCGATCGCGGCCGGGCGGTCGCGGGTGATCTTCACGTCGCCGTAGCTGCCGACGCCCCACCACTTCTTCGTGAGCATCTGGATGCGTGCCGCGTTGCCGTCGGTGACGCCGGCCTGCCCGATGGACTCCGGGCGGGCGGCCATCATCTCGCGCATCAGGGCCTTCGAGAAGCCCGGGTCCCAGCCGAAGTAGTCGAACCACGGGGCGATCGGCATCCACTGGATGCCGGAGATCCAGGCGGGGTCGCCGGAGAAGTACGTCGCGTGGGCCTGCCCGGAGTCGAACAGGATCCCCGCCTGCCCGTGCTCGTACTCGTCCGGGAACGCGCCGTTGCCGTCGTACGACGCCGAGGCGGGGTTGCCGCGGACGTTCTGCCAGTAGTCGCGGACGGCCGCGCGCTCGGTGACGTACTGCACCGCACCGGCGGCCTGCATCTCCTCGTCGCCGAGGACCGAGCCGAGCAGGAAGAGCCCCGCCTCGGACTGGATCGCCTCGGACGACGACTCCTGGTTGTTGCCGCCGGGTGACGACACGCCGCCGGCGTTCGACCGGCCCTCCCAGACGCCGAACGTGCGCATGTGCGGGAACCGGGCGTCGTCGCGGTCCCAGTTCGCGTACTGCTTCGCGACGAGCGTCGCCATGCCCTGGTACTTCGCGGCCCACTCGTGGTCGACCCGGCCGAGCATGGCGGTCGCGACGGCGAAGTACCCGTAGTGGAAGTGGTTGTCGTTGAACTGGGCCGACCCGTACGAGTCGGCGAACCCGATCAGGGCCTTCCACGTCGGGTACATCGCGAAGAAGTGCTCCGCTTCGCCGTCCGTGTACGTGTACCAGTCGGTCAGGGCGCGCTCGAGGGTGTCCTGCAGCGTCCGGGCGTCCTCGGTGGCACCGATCTGCCGCGCGATCGTCATGTACTCGGCGAGCTGCAGGACGTCCTTGCCGCCCCAGTAGGTGTCCCCGCCGTACGTCGTCTTCGCGGCGTAGTCGTGCAGGTACTCGCGCATGACCTGCTCGGAGTACGGGTCGTCGCCGACCGCCTCGGGTGTGGCACCGATCGGCGTGATGCCCGTGAACGCGTAGTCCAGGGTCCAGCCGTCGTGGCCGACGGTGGTCCGCATGGTGCCGCGCGGGGTCTCGTAGGTGGCGCCGGTGAAGCGCAGGTTCGTGGTGGCGTCGGCGTACTGGTGCTGCAGCCAGCCCTGCACGGTGTCGTGGTCGTCGCCCTGCAGCGTGTCGGTGCGGATCGACCACTGCTGGCGGACGTTCGCCGCCGCCGGGTCGTACGAGTACGTCATCGTCGTGTCACGGGGGACCGCGAAGGCGGTGCGGTGCAGGTCGTCGAGGGACAGCCCCTGCTCGGGCACCGCGCTGAGCACCAGGTAGGGCGTGCCGGATGAGGCCTCCAGCGCGTTCCCGACACGGGTGAAGGTCGTCCCGTCGGGGGCGTGCACGCCGAAGACGTGGCCGTCCTGGCGGATCTCGAACCGGTCCGTCGTCACCGGCAGGTCGAGCGGTTCGCCGTCCCCGTCGGTGATCTCGGCACCGTCCTGCAGGGTGAGGCGCGGGGTCATGCCGTGGAACTCGAACCACTCGTACGGCGAACCCTGCACGCTCGTGACGTCCATGTACTGCCCGCCCGGGCCGTCCTGCGGCATCCGCCAGCTGACGTTCCAGTCGCCCCAGCGGAGCGCATCGGCCTGCTTCCCCCGGAACGTGGTCGCGAAGCGGTCAGCGAGGCCGTCCGGGGCGTCGGTGAGCAGGACCTGGTCGACCAGCACGTGTGCCCACCCGGCACGCAGGTCATCGACGATCCGCAGCTGCGCGGACTGCCCTCGGTGGGCGGAGACGTCCCAGCTGTCCCAGCGCAGCTGTTCGCTGTCCGTCCCGGTGCTGCTCGCCACGACGTCGCCGTCGACCAGGAGCTGCACGGCTTCGTGGTCGGGGTGCCGGCCACCGCCGACCAGGAACGCCAGGGTCGAACGGTCGATCGTGAACGCCGGCGACGTGAGCGTGCCGGTCGCGCCGTCGCCGTCCTCGTCGCTGAACGAGTTCAGGAAGCGTCCGCCGAGCCACCCGGAGACCGCGCTCTGCCCGACGGCCGTCCCGGTGGCGGTGGCGGTGAAGGCGTCACCGGTCGCGGTCCAGCCGTCGGGCAGGCCGTCCTCGAAGTCGGCGAGGGTGCGGTCGCTCGCGTCGGGGGTCGGCTCCACCGTCCCGCCCACCGTCACGGGGGACTCCAGGCGCATCGCCGTGCCGTCGCTGTTCCACCGCGTCGGGATCGTGAGCTTCGTGCCCGCGGCACTGTTCGACGAGACGAACGGGTACGCCCACATGTCGCCGGAGTACTTGCTGACCAGCAGGTCCGTCCACCACTGGTTCGTCGGCACCGGCTCGCCGGCCTTCGACGGGTCGATGTACAGCCGCTGGTCCAGCGTCTTCCGCACGTCGGCGATGTCCGTGATCTCGTCCGGCGGGGCCGGCGCGTAGGAGCCGGAACCCACCTGCACGCCGTCCGCGGCCGGGCCGACGCGGGACGAGCCTCCAGGCTGTTCCTGTGGTGCGGCCACCGCAGCGGTCGGATCGGCCGGTGAGCGCGGGATGTCCGAGGTCGCGGCGTGCGCCGGGGTGACGGCGAACGCCAGCAGCGTGGCGGCGGTCAGTGCGCCGGCGGTGGCGCTGACGGCCGCTCGGCGGAACGACCTGGGACGGACGGCGGGACGCGGTGAGGTCACCGGGACTCCTGTCGGAGGGGTTCGGCCGGACACGACGTACACGGCCGAGACGGGCTGGGTCTGGTGGTGCGGGGCCTGCACACGGACAGATCGGCCGGGCCGGTCCCGCCGTCAGCAGTCCGCGTTCTGGGGATGCCCTACCGTTGGCCCCATGCCGACCATCGGACTGCGCCGGATGGTGCCGCGCGACCCCGACCAGCGACACCGGGCAGCGAGCCCGCTGGAGCTCCTGTTCGACCTGGTGTTCGTCGTCGCGGTCGGCTTCGCCGCGACGAACCTGCACGAGATCGAGCTCGAGGGACACGTCGCCTCCGCCGTCCTGGCCTACGGGCTGGTGTTCTTCTCGATCTGGTGGGCGTGGATGAACTTCACCTGGTTCGCCACGTCGTTCGACACCGACGACTGGCTCTACCGGGTGATGACCTTCGTGCAGATGGCCGGGGTGCTCGTCCTCGCCGCCGGGGTGCACGCGGCCATGGGCGAGAACGACTTCACGATCGGCGTCATCGGCTACGTCGTCATGCGGCTGGCCCTGGTCGGGCAGTGGATCCGCGCCGCCGCGTCCTCCACCCGCTACCGCCGGACAGCCACCCTGCACGCCGTCGGCGTCACCGTCGTGCAGCTGCTCTGGGTGGTCTCACTCGCCCTGCCCGACGACGTCTGGGGGTACGCCGCACCGTTCCTCGTGCTCGCCGAGCTGTCGGTGCCGATCTGGGCGCAGACCTCGACGGGGACGGCCCCGTGGCACACCCGGCACCTGGCCGAGCGGTTCTCCCTGTTCACCCTCATCGTCCTGGGCGAGGGGCTGGTGGCATCGGCCGGCGCGGTGATCGATGCCCTCGCGCACACCGAGCACCTCGGAGCCCTGCTGGCGCTCGCCGGGTGCGGGCTGGTGATCACCGTCGGCATGTGGTGGATCTACTTCTCCCGCGAGCAGCACGCACACATCCGCTCGCTCCCCACCGCGCTCGTGTTCGGCTACGGCCACTACTTCGTCTTCGCCGCCGCCGGTGCCCTGCCCGCCGGCATCGAGGTCGCGGTCAGCGCCGACGCCGGACACGTCGCGCTGTCGTCCGCCTCGGTCGCCGCGACCGTCGCGGTGCCGGTCGCGGTGTTCGTGCTGTCGATCTGGGCGCTCGCGATCCGGCCGTCGCTGTCGGCACGGGCCAACGCCGTCGTGGTGGCCCTGGTGCTCGTCGTCCTCGCGTCGATCGCGGTGCCGGCGGTGTCGCTGCCGGTCACGGCGCTCGCCGTGGTGGCGGTCGTCGTGACCCTCGAGGTCGCGTCCGCACGGACCGACACCTGACGCACTGACGGACGGGAGGCACGGCGCCAGCTGGCACCGTGCCTCCCGTCCGTCAGGTGGTCGCGTCGACGGCCCGTGCGCGGTTCCGTCTCTGGTGCGAGGGCACGTTCGTCGCACCGAACACGGAACCTCGCACCACATGGCGCGTGCGCGCGCGGCGCGTGGCGCGCCGCGTCAGCGCTCCGGCTGCTCCGTGGCGGGCCCGTCGTCCGCTGCCGGTCGCGCGTCGAGGCTCGGGTCGACCGCAGGGTCGGCCGAGATCGACTCGGGCCGCACCGGGAAGTCGTCGAGCGCACCGGCGCCCACCGTTGGGGAGGTGGTTCCGCGGCCGCCGCGCACACGGTTCTTCACCGCGGCCCACGGACGGCCGAGGCCGGACCGTGCCGGACGCTCGGTCGGCGCCTCGACCTCGAGGCCGTAGTAGGCGCCGACGTGCTCGAGCAGGACCTCGCGCTCGGCCTTGTCGTAGGCACGGCGCTCGCGGGTGAAGGCGATGATCGTCGACCAACAGGTGAGCAACAGGACGATGCTGAACGGCAACGCGGTCGTGATCGCCGCCGTCTTCAGCGCGTTCAGTCCACCGCTGAGCAGCAGGGCGACGGCGAGCAGCGCAGCGACACCGGCGAAGAAGACCCGCAGCCAGTTCTTCGGCTCGATGTCACCGCCCGACGCGATCATCGCCATCACGAGTGACCCGGAGTCGGACGAGGTCACGAAGAACACGCCGATGAGCAGGATCGCGCCGTAGGTCAGGACCATGCCGGCGGGCAGGTCGCCGAGGACCGCGAACAGCGAGCCCTCGATGTCGACCGAGCCGTCCGAGCCGATCAGGCCACCCGAACCGTCGGTCTGGCGGTGGATCGCGGTGCCACCGAGGACCGCGAACCACAGGAACGTGAGCGCGGTCGGCACGAGCAGGACACCGAACACGAACTGGCGGACCGTGCGGCCCTTGGAGATGCGGGCGATGAAGACACCGACGAACGGTGCCCACGACATCCACCAGCCCCAGTAGAAGGTGGTCCAGGCACCCTGCCAGGCCTCGCCCTCGGCGCCCTGCTGCGCGGTGACGTTGAACGACAGGCCGACGATGTTCTGCAGGTAGGAGCCGATCGACTGCACGAAGTCCCGCAGCAGGAACTGCGTCGGGCCGACGATGAGCACGAACAGCAGCAGTGCGGCGGCGAGCAGCAGGTTGAAGTTCGACAGGATCTTCATGCCCTTGGTCACACCGGTGACGAGCGAGACGATCGTGACGGCCGTGATCACCGCGATGATGGCGATCTGGCTGACGATGCTGCTGTCGGCGATGCCGGCGCTCTCGAGTCCGGCGCCGATCTGGATGACGCCGAGGCCGAGCGAGGTCGCGACACCGAACAGCGTGCCGACGAGGGCGATCACGTCGATCAGGTTGCCCCAGCCGCCGCGGACGCGGTTGCCGAGCAGCGGTTCGAGGGCCCAGCGGATCGACACCGGGCGACCCCGGCGGTGGATCGCGTACGCCAGGGCCAGGCCGAGGACGACGTAGATCGCCCATGCGTGCAGGCCCCAGTGCAGGAACGTCTGGGTCAGTGCCTGCTGCGCGAGCTCCTTCTCGGTGCCGGTGACGCCGGGGCGCGGGGAGGCGAAGTGGCTGAGGGGCTCGGACACGCCGTAGAAGACGAGGCCGATGCCCATGCCGGCGGCGAAGAGCAGCGCGAACCACGAACCGGTCGAGAACTCGGGCTCGTCCTGGTCCTTGCCGAGCTTGATGTCACCGAAGCGGCTGAAGCCGACGAACAGCGAGAAGCCGACGAAGAACGCGGCGATCAGCACGTAGTACCAGCTGAAGTTCTTGACGATGCCGTCCTGCAGACCGAGGAACAGCGCCTCGGCGGTGGAGGGGGAGATCAGGGTGAAGGCCACGAACCCCAGCACGATGACGGCGGCGGGCCAGAACACCCACCGCCGCAACTGCGGTGTCGTGGTCACGGGTCCGGGCAGGGGAGGAGTGGTGCTTGCCATGCACTCCATGGTGCCTGCTCGCGTTCCTGTGTGTTCGCCCAGGCGTGTCGTGGTTCAGAAATCGCGCGCGGACTCCGCGGGGTTCCCCCGGCCGACCCGGGCGAGGTGGAGCCTCCGCGACAGCCGGATGACGGGACGGATGAGCAGCTGGATGCTCCCGATCAGGAACAGCCAGGTGCCGGCCGTCGTGGTGGTCTCGGAGAAGAAGAGGACGCTGCCGACGATGAACCAGAGCGCCACCATCACGTCGTTGATGATGCTGATCGTCTCGTAGACCCCGCGGATGCGGAGCTCCTCGTGCCCCACCCGGAGTGCGATGTCCCGTTCGTCCTCAGCCATCAGACGATCCTGCCAGCTCCGTGCCGTGTCCGTCCCGGTGGGCGGCGGCGCGCGGCCGTGGACGCGCTGCGCGGCGGACGGGAGGCGCGGGGCGGGCTGGCACCGTGCCTCCCGTCCGTGGGGCGCACCGACCACTGCCACATGCGATTACAACGTTGACGTACGCTTTACAGCGCTGTAAACAGGAGCCTGCGCGACGATGCGCGACGAGGGAGAGACCCGATGGTGGGAAGCAGGACCGCAACACTCCAGGCGGCGGTGAGCCGGCGGGGGTTCCTCGCGGGCGCGGCCGGTGGCATCGCACTCGGCACGATGGCGCTCGCCGGGTGCGCGACCCCGGGGCGTGCCGCCGGTGGTGCCACGACGCTCCGCTTCTACGAGCAGAAGCAGGAGGTCATCGCCTACTTCGACAAGCTGCTGCGGAAGTTCGAGGGGGAGCACACCGGCTTGTCGGTCGTGCACGACAGCACGGCGGCCATCGCCCCGCAGTTCGTGCGCGGTGAACCGGCGGACGTCGGGTGCTTCAACGACAACCTCGAGCTGGCGCGGTACATCTCACGCGGCGTGCTCAGCGACCTCAGCGACCTGCCGTCGGCAGCGCGGGTCCGACCGGACATCGACACCCTGACGAACCAGTACGCGAAGTTCGAGGACCGCACGAGCGTGCTGCCGTACTCGCTCGCCGCGGCCGGGGTGATCTACAACAAGCGGATCTTCGCCGAGCACGACCTGCCGGTCCCGACGACGTGGGACGAGTTCGTCGAGGTCTGCCGGACCCTGCAGAAGGCCGGCATCACGCCGATCTACGCCACCGACCGGGACACGTGGACGCTCTGGCAGGGCCTGTTCGACTACTCGGTGGGCAGCCTCGTCGACACCGGCTCGTTCTTCCGCAAGATGAAGGCCCTCGGCGCCGACGTCGGCCCGGACTCCGAGGTGTCGTTCGAGAAGGACTTCGCGGTGCCGATGGAGCGCGCGAAGACCATCTCGTCGTTCTTCAACCGCGACCACGCCACCCGGGCCTACGCCGACGGCAACCTGGCGTTCGGCAAGGGCGAGGCCGCGATGTACCTGCAGGGCCCGTGGGCGCTCGGGCAGATCGCGCTGATCGACGACGAGCTGCCCGTCGGCACCTTCGCCCTGCCGGTGTCGAACGACCCGGCCGACCGGAAGGCCCGGGTCAACATCGATCTCGGTCTCTGGATCCCCACGGCGTCCGAGCACCCGGAGCAGGCGAAGGAGCTCGTCGAGTTCCTCATGCAGCCCGAGGTCATCGACGCCTACAACCGCGACAACCTGGCGTACTCGCCCCGCATCGACGCACCCCCGCAGCAGGACGAGCGCCTCGCCGGCCTGCAGCAGTACGTCGACGACGCGGCGTTCTACCAGGGCGCCGGCACCTTCATCCCCACGTCGATCCCGCTCGGCAACTACCTGCAGTCGGCGATCCGGAGCGGGGACTTCACCTCGATGCTGCAGCGGCTCGACTCGGACTGGCGGCGGCTCGCCGGCCGTTCCGCGACGGTCTGAGCCGGACCAGGACACAGGAGTCACCATGACCATGCAGACCCCGCTCTCCCGCGACACCGACCCGGACACCTCCGGACCGGCGACCGACGCAGCCCGCACGCACCGGCGTGTGGGTTCCCGCGGTGTCGGTTCACTCAGCCGCACGGAGGGCATGTACTACCTGTTCCTCGTGCCGGCCCTCGTGCTGTTCACGGCGTTCGTCGTCGCCCCCGCCTGCGTCGGCGTCTTCTACAGCTTCACCGACTACCTGGGGTTCGGGCAGTGGGACTTCATCGGCGTCGAGAACTACCGGGCGCTCGTCTCCGACCCGGCGATCCTGGCGTCGTACGGCTTCACGCTCGGCTTCGCGGCCGTCACCGTCGTCGTCACGCAGGTCGTCGCGCTGTCCCTGGCGATCGCCCTGGCGAAGAAGATCCGGTTCGCCGCCGGGCTGCGGTCGGTGTTCGTCATCCCGATGGTGATCTCGGGGATCATCGTCGCCTACGTGTTCAACTTCCTGTTCTCGAACACCGTGCCGGCCCTGGCCACGAGCGTCGGTTTCGGCCCGCTCGAGCAGAGCATCCTCGGCGACCCGAACCTCGCCTGGCTCGCGATCGTGATCGTGTCCGCCTGGCAGACCGTGCCCGGCGCGCTCCTCATCTACACAGCGGGGCTGACGTCCATCCCCGAGGAGCTGTACGAAGCCAGTGCGCTCGACGGCGCGACCGGCTGGAAGCAGCTCCGCTCGATCACGCTCCCGCTGCTCGGCGGCTTCATCGTCATCAACACCGTGCTCGGTGTGAAGGGCTACCTCGGCGCGTACGACGTGATCGTCGGTCTGACCAACGGCGGCCCCGGCAGCGCGACGAGCAGCGTCGCGATGACCATCTTCGGCGGCTTCACCGGCGGCGACTACGCCTACCAGATGGCGAACGCGACCGTGTTCTTCATCATCACCGTCCTCATCTCCGTGCTGCAGCTCGCGGCGACCCGCGGAAGGAACCTGCGACTCGCATGACCGCCATCGACACACGACCCCCGACCGACACCCGCGCCGTGACCACCGGCGGCACCGGTCGCTCCGGCCGCGGCCACCGCCGACGACTGGGCGGCACGAACTGGACGCTGACCGTGGTCCTCGGCCTCGCGTCGCTGACCGTACTGATCCCGCTGTACGTGACGCTCTCGATGGCCTTCAAGACGACCGAGCAGTCCGTCGACGGCAATGCACTCTCGCTGCCGTTCCCGTTCAACCCGGGCTCGTTCGCCGAGGCCTGGCAGCTGACCCGGTTCCCGGTGTCCTTCTCGGTGTCGCTGGGCGTCGCGGCGCTCACCGTCGTCGCGACGCTGCTGCTCAGCTCGTTCGCCTCGTACGCGATCGTCCGGAACTGGCACAAGCGGTTCTTCCGGTACTCGTTCGTCTACCTGCTCGCGGCGATGTTCCTGCCGTTCCCGGTGGTGGCGCTGCCGCAGATCAAGCTGACCGCCGAGATCGGCCTCGACAACCCGATCGGCGTCGGGATCCTGCACGCCATGTTCCAACTGTCGTTCAGCGTGCTGCTCTACTCGGCGTACCTGCGGTCGATCCCGGTCGAACTCGAGGAGAGCGCCCGCATCGACGGGGCGTCCACGTGGCAGATCTTCTGGCGGATCATCCTGCCGCTCCTCGGCCCGATGAACGCGACGGTCGGCATCTTCGCGTTCCTGGCATCGTGGAACGACTTCATGATGCCGTCGCTCATCACGGCGGATCCGGGGTTGCAGACCCTGCCCGTGGTGCAGAACATCTTCCAGAGTCAGTTCGGCACCAACTACAACGTCGCCTTCGCCTCGTACTTGATGGCGATGGCGCCCACGATCATCGTCTACCTGTTCGCGCAGCGCTGGGTCATCAGCGGCGTGACGCAGGGCGCGGTCAAGAGCTGAGAGGCACCACGTGAGCAGCAGCACCACCGGCACCAGCACGACCGGCACCACCGGCGCCGTCCTCCCCACCATCCGTCCGTTCCCGGGGTCGGACCCGGTCGCCGACCCCGCAGCCGTCGTCACCGGCGACCACTGGCGCATCACCGTGCTCGACGCCGGGGCGTTCCGCATCGAGTGGAGCGACGACGGCGGGTTCGAGGACCGCGCATCGACCTTCGCGATGCGCCGACGCCTGCCCGTGCCGGCCTTCACCGTGGAGCGGACGGCCGGCGCCGACGGCACCGGCACCGCCGCCGGCGTCGTCGTCACCACGGATCGCGCCCGCCTGCGCTACGACGGCCGCCCCTTCAGCCCGAGCGGCCTTGTCGTCGAGACCACCGGTCCGGACGCCAACCGCTGGCGCTGGGGGCAGGAGCCGCGCGACCTCGGCGGCACCGGCCGCACCCTCGACGACGTCGACGGCCGGATGCCGCTCGAGTCGGGGATCCTGGCCCGCGACGGCATCACCGCGCTCGACGACAGCGAGTCGTTCCTGTTCGCGGACGACGGCTGGATCGGCACACGGGTCCCCGGGCGCCGCGACGTCACGGTCTTCGCGTACGGCCGCGACTACGACGCCGCGCTCCGCACGTACCACGCCGTCTCCGGGCCGCCCTCACGGATGCCGCGGTGGGCACTCGGCAACTGGTGGAGCCGGTACCACCCGTACAGCGACACCTCGTACCTCGAGCTGCTGGACCGCTTCGCCGCCGAACACCTGCCGTTCTCGGTCGCCGTCATCGACATGGACTGGCACCGGGTGGACTCGGTCCCGCCGCGCTTCGGCAACGGCTGGACGGGGTACTCCTGGGAGCCGTCGCTGTTCCCGGACCCCGAGGCGTTCCTCGCCGAGCTGCACCGCCGGGGGATGCGCACGACGCTGAACCTGCACCCTGCCGACGGCGTGCGGGCATTCGAGGACGCCTACCCCGCGGTGGCCCGGGCGATGGGCGTCGACCCGGAGACCGAGCAGCCGATCCCGTTCGACCCGACGGACCGGCGGTTCCTGCAGGCCTACTTCGAGCAGCTGCACCGCCCGCTCGAGGAGCAGGGCGTCGACTTCTGGTGGATCGACTGGCAGCAGGGTCGTGAGACCGGGCTGCCCGGGGTCGACCCGCTGTGGCTGCTCAACCACTTCCACCTGCTCGACTCGGCGCGACACGCGGCGTCCGGCGACGCAACCGCCGACACGACCGCGGACACCGACACCACCGCGGACACAGACACCGACGCAACCGCGGTCCCGGCCCCCGTCGACGGCATGACCTTCTCGCGCTACGCCGGCCCCGGCAGCCACCGGTACGCCGTCGGGTTCTCCGGCGACGCCGTCGTGTCGTGGGCGTCCCTGGCGTTCCAGCCCGAGTTCACCGCCACCGCCGCCAACATCGGCTACCCCTGGTGGAGCCACGACATCGGCGGCCACACGCGCGGCGTCCGCGACGACGAGCTCGCCACCCGCTGGGTGCAGTTCGGGGTGTTCTCGCCGATCATGCGCCTGCACTCCGCCAACAACCCGTTCATCCGCAAGGAGCCGTGGGCGTTCCCCGCCGAGGCCCGCGCCGCGATGGGGGAGGCACTCCGCTTCCGTCACCGCCTGGTGCCGTACCTGCACACGATGAACCACGGCACCGCCGAGGGCACCGCGCTGGTCCGGCCGCTGTACCACCTGGAGCCGCGCCGCGACGAGGCGTACCGGGTGCCGAACACCTACGCGTTCGGTTCGGAGCTGCTCGTCGCCCCCATCGTGGCGCCGCGCGACCCGGTCAGCCGACACGGGGTCGCCCGGGCCTGGCTGCCGCCGGGCACCTGGACCGACGTCTTCACCGGCACGGTGTACGCGGGTGACCGGTTCGTCGACCTGCACCGCACGCTCGACACGGTGCCGGTCCTGCTGCGCGCCGGTGGGATCCTGCCGCTCGCCGCGGAGGACCAGCTCGACGCCACCGTCAACCCGACGGCGTTCGAGGTCCTCGTCGCACCGGGTGCGGCGGGTGACTTCACCCTGGTCGAGGACCACGAGGGCGAGGGCAGCCGCACCGCCCGGACCCGCCTGACCTGGGATCCCGAGCACGCCGAGTTCCGGGTGCACGCCACCACCGGAGCCCTCGACGTCGTCCCCGCCCACCGCGACTGGCGGATCACGTTCCTCGCCGCACCGGCCGACGGGCAACCGACGTCGGCACGCTCGGCCGACCGGTTCTCGGTCGACGTGTCCGTCGACTCGGCGTCGGGCGGATCGGTCACGCTGGTCGGCGCTCCGGTCGTCGGTGTCGACGCACGGGAGGCCGTGCGGCGGGTCCTCGAGGGCGCGCAGGCCGGCAATCCGGAGAAGCTCGAGGCGTGGGACGTCGTGGCGAAGGACCTGCCGCGTGCGGACCGCATCGTCGAGCTCGGCACCGTCGGCCTGCCCGACGCCCTGCGGGACGTCGTCGTCGAGCTGCTCGGCAGCGTGCACCCGGGGGAGTCGGCTCCCGCAGGCCGCTGACGGCACGCGACGGGGGAAGAGGCGGACTGGAGGCTCGTGGCCGGGCGCGCGCCGTGCCTCCCGTCCGCCCTTCACGCGCCCTGGTGCGCCGCCCGGTCGGACGTGCCGTCCGCGTACGGCGCGCTCTCGCCGACGAGCAGGCGGTGGCCGACCGTGACCAGCCGGCCCGGCACGTCGGAGCCGTCCATCCGCTCGACCAGCAGGTCGAGTGCGGTGTCTGCGAGGGCGACCGTGTCGGGCGCGACGGAGGTCAGGCTCGGCACCAGGCTCGACCCGAGGCCGACCGCGTCCCACCCGACGACGGCGACGTCGCCGGGGGCGTCCAGGCCGCGCAGGTGCATCGCCCGGAGCGCCCCGAGCGCGGCCAGGTCGTCGCGGCAGAGCAGACCGTCGACGCGGAGTCCGGCGTCGAGCGCGGCGCCGAAGGCGACCTCGGCGCCGGCGGCGTCACCGACCTCGCGGGGGACCAGCAGCGCGTCGTCGAGCGACAGGCCGGCGGCGACGAGTCCGGCGCGGTAGCCGTCCAGACGCAGTCCGGACGTGCGCGACGACGGGCCGGTCTCGTGCCCGAAGAACCCGATGCGGCGGCAGCCGAGCGCCACGAGGTGCGCGACGGCCTCGGTGGCGGCCCCGGCGTTGTCGATGACGACCTGGTCGGCGTGCGGGGGCCGGACGTCCTCGCCGAGGAACACCACGGCGGTGTCCCCGCGGATCCGGTCGATCGCCTCGGGCGTGAGCACCTGCGGGTGGATCACGACCCCGTCGACCACACCGGCCTCGCGTCCCCGCACCGCCGAGCGTTCACCGTCGGGGTCGCCGCCGGTCTCCTCGAGCAGGAGCTGGTAGCCGCGGTCGGCGCACACCCGCGAGAACACGTGGGCCAGTTCGGCGAAGTACGGACGCCGCAGGTCGGGGAACGCGAAGGCGAGCATGTTCGAGCGTCCGGTCGCCAGGGACCGGCCCGAGACGTTCGGGCGGTACCCGAGCTCGTCGATGGCGGCCTGCACCCGGCTGCGCATCGGGTCGCTGACGTGCTGGTAGCCACGGACGACGTTGGACACGGTCTTCATCGAGACGCCGGCGTGCGCGGCGACGTCCTGCAGCGTGACCTTGCCCATCCGCTCACCGTAGCGGGCGGAGGGGCACCGGACCCGGGGGACGGGCCGGGCTCGTTACGGGACGAGTCGGCGCTGCACGATCGCGCGGGCGACCTCGGAGAGCGGCTCGTGGTGCTCGAGCGCGTACCCACGGATCACCGCGAAGGCGTCCTCGATCGAGACGCCGCGCAGGTACGACACGACGCCCTTGGCCTGCTCGATGACCTCGCGCGACCCGATGGTCCGCTGCAGCTGCGCGCGGACGACCTCGTGCTCGCGCAGGGACCGTTCGTGCAGGATGCCGATCGTCGCCACGTCGGCCAGGGCCCGGGCGACCCGAAGGTCCGACTCCGCCAGGGAACCGACGCTGACACCGAACAGGTTGAGCGTCCCGATGACGTTGCTCCCCAGCCGGAGCGGGACGGCGTGTACCGACCGGAACCCGAGCGCGAGCGCACCCGTGCGGAACATCGCCCACTCCGCCGGGGCGGCCTCGATGTCCGGGCACGTCACGACCCGTCCGGTCGCGAACGAGGTCATGCAGGGGCCGGCCTCGGCATCGAGCTGCAGCACCTCGACGAGCCGCGTCGCCTCCGATGTCGAGGCCACGACCTCGAGCTCCTGGTCGTCGTTCGCCAGCAGGATGCCCGCGGCGTCGATGCCGAGCACGTCGGCGCACGTCTCGACCAGGGTCTGCAGGAGTTCCACGACGTCGTAGGCGTCCACCAGGGTGTCGGCGAGCGACGTGAACGTCTCGAGGATCCGGGCTTCTCTGCCTGCCGTCGTCACTGGACCTCCTCGATCAGGTCGCCTCGCTTCTCGAACCGGACCGTGCCGTCGAGGATCTCCTCCGCGACCCGCCGCATCGTCGTCCGACGGGCGAAGGCGTGGCCCTGCAACAGCAGGTAGGCGTCCTCGGGGCTGATGTCGAGCTGCGCGAGCACGACCCCGGTGGCCTGGTGCACCACGCGCCGCGACGACGGGCTGCGGTCGAGCAGGGCGTCGTCCTCGTCCGCGATGGAGCGGAGCGCCCGGCGCAGGACCCGTCGGCTGACGGCTGAGGCGAGGGTCATGGCCTGCCGCACGGTGTCGTCCTCGATCGTGGCGGGCTGCGGCACGTACACGTCGACGGCGCCGAGCGGGAACGGCCCGAACGCGACCGGGAACGCGAAGACCGCACCGACGGGTTCGCTCCGGACGGCTTCGTTGAAGGCTGGCCACGCGGCGTTCGGTCGACGGACGACGTCGGTCTCCAGGACGGGGGCGTCGTTCGCCAGCGCGGTCCAGCAGGGTCCTTCGGACAGGTCGAACTGGATCTCGTCGACCCGGGTGGCGACCTCGTCGGTCGCGGACACGGTCTCGCTCGGGCACAGTTCGCCGAACGTCGAGATCGAGACGCCGCCCATCGGCAGTGCGAGCGCGAACGGCCGACTGAGTTCGTGGTCGGCGACGTCCGCCGACCGGAGCGCACGGAGTGCACGCTCGAATGCGTCATCCATGGGCGCCTTCCCTGCCGTCTCTCGATCCTACGCGCTGGGCGGTGTCGGACGATCCGGACGGCGCAGGCGTGTTCGGCGGTGGGCCGGCGCGCCAGGCCGGGAGCTCTGCAGGAGGGTAGGACCCCTGCTCGTCCTGCACCCGGAGCATCGCGTCGAGGGCGACGAGGTTCACGCCCGGGGTCTCCCGCACCGCCGTCCGCACCGCGTTGCCGAGCAGGAACGCCATCAGGTCCTCGCTGCCGCCGTCCGGCCGGTAGTCCCGCCACGGACCGGCCCCCGCTCGCTGCAGCGCACCGGCGAGCACCGCCTTCGTGTCGTCGATGTCGACCTCGCAGTCGAGCACCAGGCGGAACCGCCGCTGGTTCCGGTCCGACAGGCTCGGTGCACCGTCCTCGTCGTCCTCGGGCACGAAGGACCGCACCGCCGCCGACGGCGCGATGCCGTACGCCGCACGGAACGCCGCAGCCATCCGGCCCGCGTTGCTGAACTGCCATCGCTCGGCGATCTCGGCGATGGTCCTCCGGTCCGTCGCGCCGGACGCTGCCTGCAGGTCGCGACGGACCCCCTCGAGGCGCACGGCGCGCAGGAAGGCTCCCGGGGACTGCCCGATCTCGGCCTGGAACCGCTTCTGCAGGCTCCGCGGCGACAGCTGCACGGCCGCGGCGACGTCGGCGACGGTGATGTGGGTCGCAGCCTGCTCGTGGACGAACCGCATCGCATCCCGGACCGCGCGCGAGAGTCGGGGCGGGCCGTCCTGGGTCGCGGTGCTCCCGTCGCTCATGCGCCGACCGTACGGGACCCGCCGATGGCGCGCTCCCAGGGCACCGATCGAGGCGACGGATGATCCACCTTGCGCGGTACGAAGTCAACCCCTGACATGACCGGAATCGTCCTGTCGATACTGAAAGTGTCTCGTGCATCGCGGTCGAAGCGATGCGCCACATCGAACCGACAGGGAGGGCGCGATGGGACACCGCCAGGGGTCCACGACCGTGATGACCGAGGCCGCCGTCTGGCAGCAGGTCGTCCACACCGACCGGATCCGTGCGCTCGCCGCGACGGACCCGACGGACATCCGCGTCCAGCCGGTCGACGCCGGGTGCTGGCGGGTGGTCGACGCCGCAGCTGCGTGGGGGGATCCCGACATGCTCCTCGGCTTCATCGAGCGCACGGTGGACGGGTTCGACTGCACGCTCATGGCGGCGCTGCACGAGCACGACCGGCGAGCGAGCCTGCAGGACGCCCGCGCCTGGTTCGAACACCGCTGCGGACAGCGCTTCGACGAGGCACCGTGCTGACCGCGGTCCACGGGACCGACGCCGCCCGGACCGTCACCGCGAGGATCGACGCGCAGCGACGCCGCACCGAACGATCCGGTACCGACCGGGCCTTCGCCGCACGCGTGCTCGCCCAGGCCGGGCACGGCCGTGACGTGCGCTTCGACGTCGAGGACGACGCCTTCCGGCTGCCGTTCCGCTTCCGCTACCGGACCCGACGGGACGGTTGCGTGAGCCTCGTCACCGCGTCGGCGACCTCCGGCTTCTCCGGGGTCTTCGAGCCCATCGACCGCATCGTCGTCGGGTGGTCGAGCACTGGAGGTGTCCGCATCGCCGTCGAGGACGGCGTCGTCCTCGAGACCCGCCCGGGCACGCCCGTCCTGATGCCGACGTCCGGGGAGTTCTCGGTGCGCGCCCCGAAGGGCACGCTGCAGCTCGTGAGCATCGACCGGTCGCTCCTCGACCAGGTGCGCTCGTCGCTGGGAGCAGCGTCCGAACTGCCGACGCGGGGTGCCGAGCCCGCCGTCGCTGCCCTCGAACACCTGCGCCGGTGCGTCGAGCAGGTGGCCGTCACCGCGACGCGCGACGGGTTCACGTCCGGTGCCCGGACCGGTGCGCAGGTCGCGCTGGTCGAGGCCGTACTCGGAGCCTTCGGCGTGCGGACGCCCGCGGTCCTCCGCCGTGCGGTGACGCCGTCGACGGTCGAGCTCGCCGAGGCCTACCTCGAAGGACACTGCGAGCGGACGTTGTGCCTGGCCGACATCTGCGACGCCGTGGGCGTGAGCCCGCGGACCCTGCAGACGGCCTTCATGCGGGAGCACGGTGTGTCGCCGATGACGTTCCTACTGCGGATGCGGCTCGATCGGGTGCGCGCGGCACTGGAGTCCAGCAGCCGGCACGAGACGAGTGTGAGCGAGGCCGCGATGGCCTGGGGCTTCCGGCACCTGGGGCGGTTCTCGGGCACGTACTTCCGTCGGTTCGGGGAGTACCCGGGGCAGACGTTGCGTGCATCGTCCGGTCGGTGCGCGGACGGTCCGGAGCGCCACGCGGGTTGAGTTCGTGCACTGCGCAACGTGTTCTGGACACCACGGTGAACACGCAAGTTCGGCCCCTAGGGTCGCCGCAAGCGCAATCGCGTGAACTCCCTCGAACCGGTTGAAGGACCGATCCGTACCGGAAGGCGGTCCACATGACCACCACTCCGCTCGCTCCGGGTTACACCCGCACTCGTCCCGCTACGGGGGCCCGCAAGGGCACCTCGACCTACTCCGCGCTCCTGGCGCAGGTGAAGGAGAACGGCCTCCTGCGCCGTCGTACCGGTTTCTACTGGGCACTGTTCGGCGCACTCGTCGGCAGCCTCGCCCTCACCTGGGTCGCGTTCGCGTTCCTGGGTGACTCGTGGTTCCAGCTGATCGTGGCCGGTGCGCTGGGCGTGCTGTTCACGCAGTTCGCGTTCCTGTCGCACGAAGCCGCGCACCGTCAGGTGTTCGAGTCCCAGAAGTGGAACGACCGCGCGGGCCGCTGGCTCGGCACGTTCCTCGTGGGCCTGAGCTACTCGTGGTGGATGAACAAGCACACCCGTCACCACGGCAACCCGAACACCGTCGGCAAGGACCCGGACATCGCCCCCGACGGCATCCGGTTCCTGCCGGAGGACGCCGCCGCCGTCAAGGGTGGCGCGATGAAGACCTTCATGCGCTTCCAGGGGTGGCTCTTCTTCCCCCTCCTCACGCTCGAGGGCCTGAACCTGCACCGCTACGCCGTGATGTCGATCGTCACCGGCAACGGCACCAAGGCCGACAAGAAGCACCGCCTCATCGAAGGCGCCCTGCTCGTTGCCCGTTTCGCGATCTACCTGACGGTGGTGTTCTGGTTCCTGCCGTTCGGGATGGCGTGTGCGTTCCTCGGGGTGCAGCTGGCCGTGTTCGGCGTGATGATGGGTGCCTCGTTCGCCCCGAACCACAAGGGCATGCCGACCATCGCCCACGACGCGAAGGTCGACTTCTTCTCCCGCCAGGTGCGCACCTCGCGCAACATCCGTGGCGGCTGGTGGGTGTCGTTCCTGATGGGCGGCCTGAACTACCAGGTCGAGCACCACCTGTTCCCGTCGATGCCGCGTCCGGCGCTGAAGCAGGCCCGCCTGCTCGTCCGTGACCACTGCGACACCCTCGACGTGCCGTACACCGAGACCACGTTGCTGCGTTCGTACGGCATCGTCGTCCGGTACCTCAACCGCGTCGGCCTCGCCGCCCGCGACCCCTTCGCGTGCCCCATGGTCGCGCAGCTGCGCATCCACTGACGCCGTGTTGACCGCCATGCCCACGGGCACCGTCAAGTGGTTCGACCACAGCAAGGGGTTCGGCTTCATCCACCCCGACGACGGGTCCCAGGACCTGTTCGCGCACTTCTCCAGCATCGTCGCAGCGACCGGCTCCCGGCCGCTCGCCCAGGACGACCACGTGCAGTACGAGATCGGGCCCGGCAAGAAGGGCCCGCAGGCGGACAACATCTCGATCATCCGCTGATCGGCACCACCACGAGCAACGCCCCGACCGGTCCGGTCGGGGCGTTGCTCGTTGCTGCGGACGTGGCCGTGGCCGCGGCCGCGGCCGCGGCCGACCGAGTCTCGCCCTGCCGGACACGTTGCGTGACCCGGCATCCGCAGGGTGTCCGCGGAACCGAGTCTCGGCAGGGGCCGCCGGCCCGGCGAACCACGAGCTCGGGCCGTGATCTCGCGCCGAACGACAGCCCACGCCCAGTGAACCACGCAAGGTGTCGCTCAGCCCGAAACGAGGCGGTCGTTCACTCACTCGTCGTTCAACGAACCCGGGAAACACTGCGAGAACGACGACAACCGAACCTTCCTGGTGTCGTTGTAGATCGTGATGAGGTGCTGGTCGTCGTTCGTCCCGGTGAGCGTCAATCGCTTCGCGCCCTTGTCGGTCGTGTCAGTGGCGGCCGTGTACCCGTCGTCCCGCACAGCGGCGGTCATCGCTTCGTAGGTCTCATCGACGTCCACTGGGCGCGCCAGCGTGATTGCGGCGCCGCCCGCTGCCGAGACAGCGGTGTCCGAGCAGGCCAACAGCGTCCAGTCGATCGTGCGGCTGCTGGCGACCGCGTCGTCCGGGATCGCACCGATCACCCGGTCCTGGATCTCCGTCGTGCGACGTTCGGCAGTTGTCCGGGACACCGAGGCGGTTGCGCCCGGCTCGTGTTGTTCCTTCATCGATGGTCCGCCAGCGCAGGCAGTGATGGACAGTGCGAACGTCGTCATGAGGCCCGCGACGAACCAGGCGGAACGGGTGGTCACTCGAAGATCTCCTCGGCGAGCCGGTCGAGGGCGGCACGGTCCTCCAGCCCATCGGTGTGCTCAACGGTCGGACAAGGAACCCCGATAGCAGGGCGAGAACGAGGCGATCCGGACGGTCAGCGACTCGTTGTCGACAGTGACCAGGTATCGCTCGCCGGTGCCGCGGCTGAGCGCGAGCCGCTTGAGGCCATTGCCGGTCCGGTCTGTCTCGGCAGTGAACGAGGGGTCCGTTGAGAACTCCGACCGGATCTTGCCGTACGCGGGATCCACTGCTTCTGACTTCGTCAGCCGCAGGGTGATGCCGCCGGCAGACTGCACCTCTGAGTCAGAACATGCGAGCAGCACCCACTTCCGAGTCATCTCAGACGAAATCTTCTCGGCGTCGAACGTGTCGGCGATCTTTCGTTGCACGGCACCCGTGCGCTCCTCGGCCGCAGCGCGGGTCTCCGCTTGATCGGAACCCGATGAGGTCGTCGGTGTTGCCGTCATGGGTTGCCCTCCGGTGCATGCGGTCAGTGCGAGGGCGATGATCGCCCCGATTGCGGATGAGATGGCCGGGTGTCTGGTCACGGAAAGAGATCCTCCACGAGGTCGTCGAGGACGTCCTGGTTTCCTTCGATCCGAGCAACCTTGTTGTGCTGGTCCATGAGGTACCCGAAATCGTACGGGTTCACGTCCTCGGGCGGCGGCCCGTAGTACTCGCCGTGGCCGAACGCCGGGTTCCGGCGAGGATTGTTCCCGTCCCACACCCCGCCCGTCGCTTGCCCGACCTGCAAGATGTCGACGTAGGAGTAGTCCGTGTAGGTGGTCTGTCGGTTGGGCTGCCACGTCTCCGGCATACCGGCTCCGGAAAGCGACGCGACCTGGTCGTACTGTGCACCGAGGGTCTCCGAGGTCGTGATGTTCGCCAGGCCCCAGCTGTGCCCGATCGCCGTCGTCTGCGCGTCCGTCAGGTCGGGGTCCACGTCGAGCCCGGCCGACAACTGCCGCAGTCGTTCTGCGGGAGCGAGAGCGAAGTCGGGGTCGTTGGCTTCCGCGACCCCAGCGGCGCCGGCTGTCTCCTCGCCAGGGAAGACGCCGTCCTTCGCGACGAAGACGACCGTGTCCTCGGGGGAGTACCCCTGGAGGTATTCGGGCACCTGTTGCACGCTGCCGTTGTAGAAGGACTCGACATTGCTGAAGGTCCCCGGCACGTACGTGATCACGTGCTTCGTGTCCGGCGACGGCGTGCCGATCATCTCGATGATCCGATGGTCGTCCGGGTCGTACAGGTACAGCTGGGTCTTCGGCGGCTCGGCCGTGACCCGGAGCAGGTACTTCTCCTCGAGCGCCAGCCGGTCGATCTCGTCCTTGGTCGACTTGTCGGTCCGACCGGAGAGCGCCTCGGACCAGGCCAGAGCCAGTCGGAGCGCCTGGAGCCGAGACTGCACGGCTGAGAGGCGGTTCCCCGCGAGATTCTTGTTCGCCGCGACGCGCGCCGCGGGCGGGAGGCCGTTCAGTCCGCCGAGCACCGACGGCACTGCTGCGATGAGTGCCTGCTGCTCGGGGGACAGGGTTCCGTCGTCGCCGCTCCCGAGCGACTGCCACCACGCGCGCACCGCGCCGGGGTCGGCCTGCTGGATGGTCTCGACGACTTCGGGGTGGGCCTTCAGGAACGCTGCAGCCTCGTCGGCGCTCATGCCCTGGAGCAGGGCGAGCAGCGTCAACGGGGTCGCACTCGCGATGTCGGACCCGCTCAGCTTCTGGGGAAGTCCGTTCGCCCGGCGGGCCGAGAGCGCGTCGATGCACCGCTGGTCGGCCGCACGACGCTGCTCGACGAGCGCGTCCCACTCCATGTCGAGTGACCGGGTCGTCGCGACTGCGTGGGAAAGCTGGTCGTCGGCCCTGTTCGCGGTGGTCTGCAAGGCAGCGCCCGCCTCGGGGGTCGTGGTGGCGTCCTTCGCAGCCGAGCGTGCTTCGTCGCGAGCCGTCTCGGACGCAGTCTGGGCGGACGCGAGAGCCGCTGCGGCCGAAGCCCGGGCGATCTCGAGCCGCTGTTGCTCCTGCTGCACTGCCTCGAGGTCCATCGCGTACCGCTCCAGAGCGGACGCCTGCTCGACGAGCGCAGCCCGGAGCATCATCGTGTCCGCGCCGAAATCGCCGATGTTCGACAGGAACGGTTCCTTCGCGCGTCCCTTCCAGTCGGCGCTCTGGCCGTCGCTCGCGATGTCACGCAGGGTCCGTTCGACGTCCTGCAGGTCATCAGCCTTGGTGCGTCGCGCAGTCGCCAGCGCCGCGACGGCGGCGGTGTCGCCAGCTCCGGGGTCGGTGGTCGTCCAGGACATCAGCGACCACCAGACCGGCCCGCGAGGTCGTCCTCGACCGCGGAGATCTTGGTTGCCACCTCGCGCGGGTACTGCCCGATGGCGCTGAGGGACTGCGCGAGCACTTCGGCACGGTCGGTGATGGCGGTGCCCGCCGTCCCCAGCGCGTCTGCGACCTCGGCCGACCCGAGTGCGTCCTCTCGCGGATCGCTGAAGGCCCGGTCGAGCCGGACCGCCTGCGGTACCGGCGTCAAGGCGTTCGTCAGCGCATCGAGCGTCGTCTCGTCGACCTGCAGATCCCCCATCGGTCACCCCTCCCGTGGCCTGCAACGACCATAGCAGCGGTCGCCACCGCACGCGGTGGGGCTGTGGAAGCACCGACGAGACGGACTGGAGGCGCGGTGCGGTCTGGCACCGCGCCTCCAGTTCGTCATTCCTCACGTCCACCGCAACCGACGCAAGTCGGCCCGGGCCACGCTGCTGCGTGGTCCGGGCCGATTGCGGTGTTGCGGCAGGTGTTACTTGATCTGGGCGGTGATGGTGGCGGTGCCGACGAGGAGGCCGCGCTTGACGGCGTCGGTGCCGAAGGTCTTGTTCAGCAGGCCGGCGGCGTCTTCGGAGATGTGGACGGTGGTGCCGGTGAGGATGGCGTTGTCGCCCTCGAGCTGGAGGGGCTTGAGGGAGCCGCCGTGCAGCTCGAACAGGAACGCGTTGGCCGCGGCGACCTTGCC